>JALYSW010000075.1 GCA_030854615.1 Gemmatimonadota bacterium | reverse complement strand
ACGAGCCTGATTTCGTCGCATCTGGTCGACCGCGTGCCAAAGGATCCGCAATCGGGCGCGTCGTACACCTATCTCGTGGGCGGCGCGAGCTCCTACCGTCTCTGTGCCACCTTTGCGCAGCCGGCGGACACGACAAACCGTACGCGCGTCGACGTCTTCTTGCCGGCCAATCGCTCCTGGACTCACGGCACCGGCGAGAGCTGCTTCGACCTCACGCCGCCCGAGCGAAAACCAGGCACTCCCTAGCCTCCACACACATTCTCGAGCTCTGAAATTGATGCGTCGCTCCGTCACCACACTCGCGCTCTCCCTCGCATCGGTACTCCCCGCGACTCGCGCGCCCGCGCAAACCGCGACGGCCGATGGCGACTGGACCATGCCGTCGAAGGACTACGCCGCCACGCGCTACAGCGGGCTCGCGCAGATCACGCCGGCGAATGCGAAGAAGCTCCATCCTGTTTGGACCTTCTCCACCGGCACGCTAGGCGGACACGAAGGTCAGCCGCTCGTCGTCCACAACACGATGTACGTGGTGACGCCCTATCCGAACGTGCTCTACGCCTTCGATCTCACGAAGGAGGGCTATCCGCTCAAGTGGAAGTACCGCCCGAACGTCGATGCGAACTCGATCGGGATCGCATGCTGTGACGTCGTCAATCGCGGCGCGGTCTACGCCGACGGGAAGATCGTCTACAATCTCCTCGATGGGCACACCGTCGCGGTGGACGCGGCGAGCGGGAAAGAGCTGTGGATGACGAAGATCGCCGATCTCGCTGCGGGCGAGACGACGCCGATGGCGCCGCTGATCGTCAAGGATCGCGTGCTCGTCGGCGCATCCGGTGGCGAGTTCGGCATCCTCGGATGGGTGAAGGGACTCGATCTCGCGTCCGGGAAGGTCGTGTGGACTGCGACGAACATCGGCCCCGACAGCCTGGTGCTCGCGAAGGCCGGTACCTTCAAGGCATTCTACGACAAGGGTGCGCAGCTCGGGCAGACGACCTGGCCCGCGGATACATGGAAGCACGGCGGCGCACCGGTGTGGGGATGGATGTCGTACGATCCCGAGCTCGACCTCGTGTACTATGGTGTGGGCAACCCCGGACCGTACAACGCGGACCAGCGCCTCGGCGACAACAAGTGGACGGCGAGCGTGCTCGCGCGCCATCCCGGCGACGGCTCGCTGGTGTGGGCCTATCAGTTCACGCCGCACGACAGTTGGGACTTCGACGCGGCGGCCGAGATGATCCTCGTCGATCTCAAGGTCGGCGGGAAGATGCGAAAGACGCTCGTGCACTTCGACAAAAACGGCTTCGAGTACACGATGGACCGCGCGACCGGCGAGGTACTGCTCGCCGAGCCGTATGTGAAGGTCAACTGGGCGTCGAAGATCGATCTCGCCACTGGGCGTCCCGTGCTCAACGACTCCAAGCAGACGGGCGCGTCGCGGGGCAACGTGAAGGACATCTGCCCGACACTCGAGGGCGGTAAGAGTCCTGCGTCGCCGGTCGCATATTCTCCGCGCACCGGGTTGTTCTACGCGTCGACGAACAGCATGTGCATGGACTATGAGGCAGTGAAGACCGCGCATCTGCAAGGGACGCCGTTCATGGGGATCAACAGCCCGTATCACGCGGGGAGCGACCCGAACATGGGCGCCTTCATCGCGTGGGACGCGACCACGGGGAAGCGCGCGTGGACGATCGAGGAGCCCTTCCCCGTGTGGAGCGGCAGCCTCGCGACGCGCGGCGATGTCGTTTTCTATGGTACGCTGGACGGATGGTTCAAGGCGGCGGATGCGAAGACGGGCGCCGTGCTCTGGAAGTTCAAGGTTGGCTCGGGTGTCGTCGGTGATCCGATCACCTTCACCGGTGCGGACGGGAAACAGTACGTCGCTATCTACGCGGGCATCGGTGGCGACTGGCTGCTGCTCTCCGGCGATTATAAGTCTGATGATCCGAACGACGTGCGCGATCCGGCAGACTTCGCACGGAATCTCGCGCGGCACACCAGCCAGGGCGGGATCGTCTGGATCTTTGCGCTGTAGCGGAGGAAACAACACATGACTCATCGCACTTCGCTGTCGCGCTCGCGCATCGCCACCCTGGCGATCCTCTCGCTCGCCGTGACTGCGTGCCGCAAGGAGACCGCGGTTCCCGCAGCGACGAACGCCGCGGGAGCAGATAATGCGCTCGTCATCTCGCGCCACGACAATCGCGTCTTCGCGGGCGGCATCGCGCCACCCGCTGAGAAGGTCGTCAACAGTGTTGCGCAGGACGGCAAGGCCGCCGAAGTCGGAGCAACGCTGTTCACAGGAATGAACTGCGATGGCTGTCACGGTGGCGGCGCCGTTGGCGCGGTGGGCCCGAGCCTCACCGACGGTCGCTGGAGATATGGCGGTGCCGACGCGGACATCTACCGCTCGATCGCCGAGGGGCGTCCGAAGGGGATGCCGGCGTTCGGCGGGGTGCTGCAGCCCGCGATGATCTGGCGGCTCGTGACGTACATCAAGTCGCTGCCCGTACCGAAGGACGTACCGACGGAATCGTGGCAATAGCGCTCGCGCGGCGAGTCGCCCTCGCGCTCGC
>JALYSW010000232.1 GCA_030854615.1 Gemmatimonadota bacterium | reverse complement strand
GCCGGCGCCGAAGCGGACGTGACGATCGGCCCACATGCCGCGAGGCAGTGGGAAGTCGGATCGATAGTGACCACCGCGCGATTCCTCGCGCATCAGCGCCGATTCGGCGATGAGGTGCGCGGTGAGTCCGAGGTTGAGCTCCTCGGTGGCGCCGGGTGGAAGCTCGGCGATGATCGCGTCGAGCCCCGCGAGACACGTGCGCAGCCCGACGGCGGTACGCTCGATTCCCGCGTACTCCCACATCAGCTTCCGAATGCGGTCCGCCGCGTGGCGTGCGACGGCGCGCGGCGGCGCGGGTGGAACCTGCCACGCGACTGCTGGCGGCTCGTGCGCGAGCGGCGGTAGCTGGACGACATCGTTCGCCACGCGCTCGGCGAAGACGAGCCCTTCGAGCAGCGAGTTCGATGCGAGCCGGTTCGCGCCGTGCACGCCGGTGCGCGCGACCTCGCCAACGGCCGAGAGCCGCGGGATCGACGAGCGCCCGACGAGATCGACGACGATGCCGCCCATCGTGTAATGCGCGGCGGGGGTGACGGGGATCGGCTGGATGCGCGGATCGATGCCGCGCTCCATGCACACGGCGAAGATGCCGGGGAAGCGCGTGGCGAAGCTCAGCCCGAGTTTGGTGGCGTCGAGTGTCACGCTTCCGTTTTCCTGCTGC
Organism: Gemmatimonadota bacterium; assembly: GCA_030854615.1. Taxonomy (GTDB): domain Bacteria; phylum Gemmatimonadota; class Gemmatimonadetes; order Gemmatimonadales; family Gemmatimonadaceae; genus FEN-1250. Next base: position 2,313 of record JALYSW010000232.1, on the reverse strand, counting down.
GCCTTCACGACTGCGCGGGCGACGATGTCGCGTGGCGCGAGCTCGGCAAGCGGATCGACGGCGGGCATGAAGCGCACGCCGTTTCCATCGAGGAGCACGGCACCTTCGCCGCGCACGGCCTCGCTGATGAGCGCGAGTGGCGTCTCGGGGGTGTCGAGGGCGGTGGGGTGAAACTGGATGAACTCCATGTCGGCGAGCTCGGCGCCGGCGCGGTGCGCGAGCGCGTAGCCATCGCCCGTGGCGACCGGGGGATTCGTGGTGCGGAGGTAGACCTGACCGGCGCCGCCAGTCGCGAGGACCGTGGCATCGGCGATCACGTCGACCGGCTGTCCGCGCTCGCTCACGCGTGCGCCGACACACTCTCCATTCTCGATGATGAGCGAGAGCGCGCGCGCGTGCTCGACGATCGAGATGCGATCGTCGGCGCGCACCTGCTCGACGAGCATGCGCACGACCTCGGCGCCCGTGCGATCGCCGCTGGCGTGCACGATGCGGCGCTCGGAGTGCGCGGCCTCGCGGCCGAGCAGGAACTCGCCATGCGGTCCGACATCGAAGTGGACGCCGGCGTCGGAGAGATCGCGCACGCGGCGCGGGCCTTCCGTCACGAGCACGTCGACGGCGTCGCTGTCGCAGAGAATGCCGCCTGCGGCGAGCGTGTCCTGGCGATGCAGGGCAGGCGAGTCGCCGGCGCCGAGTGCGGCGGCAATGCCGCCCTGTGCGTAGCTGGTCGCGCTGTCGAAGAGCGAGCGCTTGGTGAGCAGTACGACACTGCCGACGTCCGTGCACTGCTGCGCGGTGCGGACGGCGGTGTGCAGCCCGGCGATGCCGCTGCCGATTACCAATATCCGCGCGCGGATCCGGCAGGGTGTCGATGAATGTGGGGAGGCCGATGGCTCGCGATTATCGGTTGCGAGCGAAGACACTGCGGCCGGCTGGTGGGTGGACATCTCTTTCTCCCATTGGTGACTTGGTTCCTCGCTGAGGGGCCGGTTGGGAAACGCCTTGGTTCGTCGGATGCGACGAACCCTCCCAGCGAGTCGAGCTACATCGATTTTCGTTCTGCTTCGTACACTGTAACACTAACAAGGGTGCGCGTCGCGTAGTTCCAGGTGAGGGTGGGCGGCACCGAACCTGCCTGCATTATTAGCGAATCACAAGGGAGACAAGCATGCAGATCAAGCGAATTGGGTCACAATCGTCCGCGAAAGGGCCGGCCGACTGGTTCACGGGCACCGTGCGGATCGACCCGCTGTTCGCTGCACCGTCGCCTGCGAGAGCGGCAGGTGCCGCCGTGACGTTCGAGCCGAGCGCGCGAACCGCGTGGCACACCCATCCGCTCGGCCAGACGCTCATCGTCACTGCCGGAGCCGGACTCGTGCAGCGCGCCGGCGGTCCCATAGAGGAGATTCACCCGGGCGACGTCGTCTGGTTCGAGCCCGGCGAGAAACATTGGCACGGAGCGGCGCCGACGACTGCCGTGACGCACATTGCGATTCAGGAATCGCTCGACGGGAAGCTCGTGGAGTGGATGGAACAGGTCAGCGACGAGCAGTATTTGTCGAAGGCTTCTCGCCTCTAATACGTGTATCGCACATGAGAAAACGGGAGGAGAAAAACGGGACAGGTGAGATGGGCTCGCAATTCGCGGCCTTCGACCTCGATCCCCGCGTGATCGCCGAACTCGCCGCATTGGGCTACGAGGAGCCGACGCCCGTACAGCGCGAAGCGATCCCGCCGCTCCTCGCCGGGCGTGACCTCCTCGGTCAGGCGGCGACGGGCACGGGGAAGACGGCCGCCTTTGCGCTCCCGCTCCTGCAACTCCTCACTCCGGATGCGTCCCCGCGCGAACGGACAGTGGCGCTCATCCTCGTTCCCACGCGTGAGCTCGCGATGCAGGTCGCCGAGGCGGTGCACCGCTATGGACGCGGGCTCGGGGTCCAAGTGCTGCCGATCTATGGCGGTGCGCCGATGGAGACGCAGCTCCGCGCGCTCAAGCGTGGTGTCGACGTGGTGGTGGCTACTCCGGGTCGCGCGCTCGATCACATTCGTCGCAAGACGCTGCGGCTCGGAAGTGTGCGGATGCTGGTGCTCGACGAGGCCGATGAGATGCTCGACATGGGCTTCGCCGAGGATCTCGAGGCGATCATCGGCGCCACGCCGGTGGAGCGGCAGACCGTGCTCTTCTCGGCAACGCTGCCGCCGCGCATCACCGAGATCGCCGCTGCGCACCTGCGCGATCCGGTGCAGGTTCGCATCGACCGCGAGGTGGTGGCAGCGGGCGATGCTCCGAAGGTACGGCAGGTGGTGTACATC
>JALYSW010000058.1 GCA_030854615.1 Gemmatimonadota bacterium | reverse complement strand
CTTTCTCGCCCCCAAGTTCCACGGCAAGTCGACGCTGGCCCTCGCGCTCACGCGCGCGGGCGCGAGACTTCTCACCGACGACATCGTGCCGGTGGACCCTCGCACTCCCATCCAGGCCGTTCCGGGTGTACATCAAGTGAAGCTCTGGCAGGACTCGGCCACTCATTTCGGCGTCGATGCCGATCGCCCGGCACCGCGTCCGGGAAGCAAGCATCTGCTCCACGACTTCGACGACCACATGCTCTCGAACGACCGCACACCGCTCGCCGCCATCTATCTCCTCTCGCCGGTTATCGTCGAGGAGGGTGCGGTTGCGCCTGCTGTTTCCCGCACACGATTGCACTCAGTGCCATCGGCGCTCGCGCTCGTGCGTCATTCGATCATGGGGAGCATGCTGAGCGGATCGGAGGCGCAGCACGTGATCGACCGCGCGACGACGATCGCCGAAGTGGTGCCGGTCTATCAGTTGACGGTGGCGGCGGGGATGGAGCGCATCGGTGACACGGTGGAGCAGCTGCTCGCGTGGCACGGTGGCGCCGCCGTCGCGAGTGTGCACGCGTGAGCGGACTCGCCGCGCGCGATAATGCGCCGCCGCTCTCTGCAATGAGCGACGCGTGCGCGATCGCTGGCGATCCGACGCGGCACGCCGTTGTACTCGACGGGATCTCGAAGTCGTTCCCGATGCGCCGCACATGGGGCGAGATGGCCCGTCATCCGCTGCTGCGCCCGCACTCGCCCGTGCTGCGGAACGTCAGCCTCGCGGTGTCCGAGGGTGAATTCTTCGGGCTGCTCGGGCCGAATGGCGCAGGGAAGACGACGCTCTTCAAGATGCTCGCGACGCTCGTGCTCCCCGACGAAGGGACCGCGACGGTTGGCGGCTATGATGTGGTGGGGGAGTCGTCGAAGGTACGCTCGGTGCTCGCACCGGTGATCGCGGATGAGCGGAGTCTGTACTGGCGCCTCACCGCGTTTGAGAATCTCGAGCTCTTCGCAAAGCTGCAGGGAATGCGCGGCGCGGCGATCAAGGCGCGCGTGAGCGAGGTGCTCGGGGTCGTCGGATTGAGCGACACGATGGAGAAGATCGTGGCGGCCTTCTCGTCGGGGATGAAGCAGCGGCTACTCATCGCGCGCGCGCTGGTGGCGCAGCCGAGGGTGCTGCTGCTCGATGAGCCGACGCGCTCCCTCGACCCGATTTCCGCACGGGGCTTCCGCACCTTCCTTCGCGACGAGATCTCGGGGCGGCAGGGATGCACGGTGCTCCTCGCGACGCACAGCGCGGACGAGGTACTCGAGCTGTGCAATCGCGTCGCGGTGCTCGACCACGGGCGACTCCTCGCGACGGGCACCACCACGTCGCTCGCGCGCGACCTCGGCGAGGAGCGCTACGCGCTGTTCACTCGCGATGCGACTCATCCCGCGCTCGCGGCGATGGTGCAGCGCGGCGTCGTCGGCGCGCTCACCGTGCGCGGCGACGAAGACGGATGGTCGCGCATCGACATGGAGCTCTCGGGGGGGATGGAGCGCGCCGCGCAGGTCGTCGCGACGCTGGTGGAGCAGGGCGTCATCGTCGCCCGCTTCGAGAAGGTGCCGCTGCCACTGGCGGATCTCATCGATCGTATCGTGCGCCGCGGCGCGGAGGGAGCGTCCAATGCGTGAGGCACTCGCACTCGTGCAGGCGAGCTGGCGCACGCAGCGCAGCTATCGCGTGTCGATGATCCTCTCCGTGCTCTCGCTCGGCGTCACGGTGCTGCCGGTGTACTTCGTGTCGAAGGCGCTGCAGCCGTATGCGGCGGAGTCGATTGCGACGCAGGGCTCGAACTACTTCGGATTTCTGGTGATCGGATTCATCGCGCTGATCTTCGTGAGCACGACGGTGAGCTCGATTCCGGATGCGGTGGGCGGCGGCATCGGAACCGGAACGCTGGAGGCGCTGCTGTCGACGCGTGCCTCGATTCCGTCGCTGCTTGCGGGGATGGTCGGCTACAGCTTCGTTTGGAGCTCGGTGAAGGCGATTCTCTTTCTCCTGCTCGCGATGATCCTGGGGCTGCATCTCTCGCTCGCCGCGTCGTTCAGCGGGATTCTCATTCTCATCATGATCGTGCTGGCGCACATCCCGTTCGCACTGATGGCGGCATCGCTCGTGCTCGCGTTTCGCACCACGGGACAGATCCCGAGCGTCGTCATGATCTCCTCCGGGCTGCTCGGCGGTGTCTACTGGTCGATGACGGCGAAGATCATCCCGCCGTGGGTGCACGCGCTCGAGAACTACGTGCCCCTCGCGCCGGGGCTTCGCGCGCTGCGGCAGACGCTGCTCACCGGCGCATCGCTCTCGGCCGTTTCGTCAGATCTGATGCTCTTGCTCGGCTTCATCGTGCTGCTGAATGCGATCGGCTTCCTGATGTTCATCGAGGCACTGCGCTACGCGCGGCGCACCGGCACGCTGGCGCAGTATTGACGCTCGCCCGATGAGTCTCGCCTCGCTCTCTCCCGAAGCGCAGCTCCTCCTGCTCACCGCGGGGGGCGAGAAGAACGACGGCGCGATCCGCATGCTGCTCGCGAAGCCGCTCGACTGGGCGAAGCTCAGCTGGCTCGCGGAGCAGGAGCGCGCGACGCCGGTGCTCTGGCGACGGCTGAGCGCGATCGGATCGCTGCCGGCGGAGTCGGAGGCGCTGCACCGGATGGCGATGGTGTCCGAGTTTCGCATGTCCCATCTGGAAGGGCGACTGCTTTCAGCGCTCGACACGCTTGAAGCGGCGAACACCGAGGTGGTGCTGCTTAAGGGAGCTGCGCTGGCGCTCACGGTGTACGGGTCCTTCGTCGCGCGGCCGATGTCGGACGTCGATCTGCTGGTGTCGCGGGACGATGCGATTCGCGCGCGCGATGCACTGCTCGCGGCGGGGTGGACGAGCGGTGCGGCGCCGTCGGAGTTCTACGAGGGGCATCATCATCTTCCGCCCATCGTCGACGGAATGGGCACGGGCACGAGCCTCGAGCTGCACACGTCCCTTTTCTTCGTGGGGCATCCGTTCGCATTCACGAGCGACGACATTCGCGCGCGCGCGGAGCGGGTGACGGTGCATGGACGAACGGTGCTGGTGCCGAGCGTACATGACCAGCTGCTGCATCTCTGTTTGCACTTCGCGTGGTCGCACATGATGGCGACGGGGGCGTGGCGCGCCTTTCGTGATCTCGACGCACTGCTGCGCACGGAGCGCGTGGAGTGGAAGTCGTTCACGAAGCTCGCGCGCGAATCGCGCGGCGGAAGCGCGTGCTACTGGACCTTCCGCCTCGCGCGCACGCTCGCGGGGATCTCGGTGCCGGCGTGGGTGGAGCGCGCACTGTCACCGCCGGATCCGGAGTTCGCGCTCAGGCGGCTGGAGCAGCATTTCACGTACGACCTGCTCCCAACGGAAAACATCTCGCCGTCGCTCTGGCTGACGTACACGATGTGGCGCGCGGGGCTGCGCCCGCAGTGGAGCGGCCACGGGAACGTGCGCCCATGGGATCGCGCGGACGCGCTGCTGCAGACAGAACGCCCGCCGCTGAGGAAGCGATTCACGATGCACATCCGGAATGCGAAGAGCTGGGCACGCTACGCGAGGCTGGTGCTGCTTCGGGCATGAGCGGCGCGCCTGGAGCAGAAACCGAAAAAGATTGGTGAGACGATCTAACGGATAAAAGCACGGATGAAACGGATACTGCAAATCCGTTCGATCCGTGCGGTTCATCCGTTCAATCGGTTTTCCACTCGGTTGTTCTTGTTCGAATCGGCCCAGAATACGGTCCAAAGCAGCACTCGTCCGGATGCCTGCAGCCCCCCCGAAAAACCCAAATGCTCGGGCATTGAGTTTTTTTTTTAATATCCTACATTTCCCATG
>JALYSW010000056.1 GCA_030854615.1 Gemmatimonadota bacterium | reverse complement strand
CACTTCTTCGCTTGATAGCAAAACAGCGCCACGGCATCGGCCGCCCGCTCGTCGCGCGCCTCGCGTGCGAGCAATTCGCGCAGGTCGGCGCTGCTACCGGACACTCCGAGCAGCCCCGATTCGTGGGTCACCATCCGCTGGAAGCGCGCGGCCGTCATATTCTGCGCACGAGCGAGATAGTACACGAGGCCCGGATCGATGTCGCCCGGCCGGGTGCTCATCACCAGGCCGGACGTGGGTGTCAGCCCCATACTCGTGTCGACGCTCTTGCCGCGGTGCACCGCGGCCATCGATGCGCCACTTCCAAGGTGCGCCAGGATGACGCGACCATTCGCCGCCGCAGGATCGATGCGCCGGAGCTCTTGCATGAGGTACGCATACGACAGCCCGTGAAAGCCATAGCGCTCGACACCGGCGGCATACCTCCGTGGGATAGGTAGCAGCTTGGCCACATGCGGCATCGTGCGATGGAACGCCGAATCGAAACACGCGACTTGTCGAACATCCGGCCGCCGTCGTGCGACTTCGTCGATCACTGCGATCTGTTGGGGGAGATGGTCGGCGTCGAAAGACGCGAGACGCCGGAGCTCCTTCAAGAGCGTTGCCGTGATCGGCCGCGGTTCCGTGTCGTTCGTTCCGCACACGATGCGATGGCCCACGGCGGTGACCGCACCGTAGGCCGGTTGTGATTCGAGCCAGTCGAGCAGGAGACGTATCGTCGCGCGTTGATCGCCGCCCGCAAGCCGACGCGCGCCATGCACCACCCCCTGGGGTTCGGAGATCGAAAGGGTGGGGTGCTTCGAACCCGTCGCGTCGACAGTTCCCGCGAGCAATCGCCGCGGAACACCGCCGATCGTATACACCGCGAAGCGGATGCTCGACGACCCGGCGTTGATGGTCAGAACCGATGTCGCACGATGAATGTTCATGGCCGTGAGCGCTCGAAGCGCGAGTTACGATGCGGGCTACCTGCGCACCGAGCCAGGCGGCATTTTCATGTTGTGGTGACTCGTCGTGTCGTCCATCGCGTGATGCTTGCTCTCGTGCTCGGCCACCATCGCGTCGAACTGCGTCTGCTGTTCCGGTGTGAGCACGGCACGCACCTCGGCCATCGCCTGCTTCATCGTCGGGTCCATGTGGTGCATGCTGTCCATTCCGGCCATGCCTGACTGCCCGTGATCTCCCTTCATCTGCGCGGAGTACTTGTCATGGATTGCTTTGATCTGCGTCTTCTGAGCTTCCGTGAGATTGAGCTTGGCCATCATCTGCGCATGCTCGGCGGAGTCGGCGCGCTCGTGGTGCATCGCGCCCATTTTCTGTGCATGTGCTGCTGGCGCTGCCAGGATGGCGGCTGCCATCAGCGATAAGAAGCGATTGTTCATTGGTTTTCCTTCCTCGTTGGTGTTGCATAGGAGTATAAACGCGTGCGACTCGTTGCTCCGTCAGCGAGGGGCGCGCCCGAATGCCGGGCCGACTTCGTTGTTGAGCTCCCGGATACTGCCGGGGGCCTTATCCGAGCTGTCGACTTCGACGCGCGTGATGGTCTCCGACAGCCGTGCCCATGGCACGCCGAGCACGGTTACCTGCGCAAAGTTGGCGACGGAGCGCCCGTCCGGCTGCAGATACAGCCATTGCTCCATGTATACCGCGGGGCTGCGCATCAGGTAGCGCAGGTGGAAGAGATTGCCGCTCGACTCGGCATGCACCTCACCCTTCGCATCGCTCAGCGACGCCTTGAAGTGTCCGGCGTCTTCGCGGCTCAGAAGCCATACGCGAGTCTCCACAGAGCCATCGCCGTATGTGACGGTCTGATCGAGCCGGAAGCGTCCATCACTCTCGGTCCGGCCAGACCCCTCCACCCGAAGCGTGCGGTCATGGCCGATGCGGTAGTCCAACGTTCCTTCGCCGTGTGTGTGTCCTGCGAAAAACAGAGTGGGGTCGAACGAAGGCGTGGGAGCCACCGCCGGACGCGGTGGCAAACCCGCGAGGCACCCGTCGGCCACCATGATGAGGCTGACGACGAGTACGCGGCGAGTCGCACGAAAGGAAGACATTGGTCCCGTCGTATCGCACCAACCATACCGCTTCGAGTCTTCAGCGGGTGGCGATGTAGAGTGACTTTCCGTGGGGAAGGGCCAGGGCTCGGCGATCATCGCGCGATCGGCGCATTATCAGCTCCTCGAATTTGTCCGGAAGCTGCGTGAATCGATCCCGAGGCATTGCCCAACCCGCCCTCCGGCGAGAGCATCGAGTCATGTCGAAACACATACAATGTGCGGCTGCCTTTCTCGCCCTCGCCGCCTGTCAGCCCACGAAGCCCGCCCAGAGCTACGGCTTCCTCGCGCTCCTCGGCAACGATACCATCTCCGTCGAGCGCGTCACCCGTCGCGGCAACGAGATCGTGAGCGATGAGGTCGACCGATTCCCGCGCGTCCATCTCCGCCACACGACGATGCGGCTCGCTCCGGATGGGTCGATCAGGCATCTCGAGATGGACATCCGCACGCCGAGCGAACCGTCGAACGAACAATTTCGCCACGTCGTTGCCGACGTCAGTAAGGACTCGGTTCATATTACCAAGCACGACTCGACCGGCACGAAAGTCGGCGCGTTCGCGACGGGCGGCGCGCTGACGATGCCACACCTCCCGCAGATGTACAGCCTCACCGATCTCTATTTTGGCGCCGCACTTCGTCGCACCCACGCACCCGGCGACAGCGTCGAGCTTCGCCAGTACTATATCGATCGCGAGTTCGATCGCTTCCCGCTGCACCACGGCGTCGTGCGGAAGCTCGCAGGGAACAAGGCCGACTTGCACCACGACTGGCTCGCGGGCTACGGCGACGCCACGTTCGACTCGCTCAATCACATGCTCACGTATTCGGGAGCGCGCTCCACCTACAGGGCCGAGGTGAAGCGTCTCGATTCGCTTCCCGATGTCGAGGCGATCGGCGAGCGCTTCGCATCGCTCGAGACGTCAACCGGCGGCGCGAAGCAGCTCAGCGTTCTGCGATACCGCGCGCGCCACGATCGGCGCGGCGACATTCTCCGTCGACTACGGACGACCGCTCGCGCGCGGACGCGTGCTGCTCGGCAACATCGTCCCGTTCGCCGCGCCTTTTCGCGTGAGCGTGAGGTAGCCGGCGGCGTCGGGATGCTGCTCGGCGCCGCCCGGCGTCGCGAGGTAGCCCTTGAGCGTGCGCATTCACTGGCCTTTCTCCGTGCCTCGAGGATATCGTAGCGAACTACCAATGGAGCGGCGCGATGCGAATCAGAAGCGCGGGTCATGCTGTCTTCGCGGCGGCGTTCATCGCTCTCGGATTTCTGGGGTTGATCACGGGGAACTTCACCCCCGTTTGGACGCCAGTGCCGATGGGCGCGCCCGCGCGCGACCTGCTGATCTATCTCTGCGCACTGCTCTCGCTCGGCTCGGGCATCGGCCTGCTCTGGCGACGCACCGCCGCTGCCGCGTCGCGGCTGCTACTCGCTTCGCTCGTGCTCTGGTTCGTAATCCTCAGAGTGCCGAGGCTGTTCCTCGCCCCGACATCTCGGGATTCGTGGTCAGGACTCGGCGAGACCGCAGTGATGGTTGCCGGCGCGTGGGTGCTCTACGCGTGGCTCGCCGTCGATTGGGACCGCGAGCACGTCGCGTTCGCCTCAGGCGACCGCGGCGTGCGTATCGCGAGAGTGTTCTACGGCGTCGCGCTGCTTCCCTTTGGTGAGGCGCACTTGCGCTACGCGAAGGAAACCGCCGCGCTGGTGCCAGGCTGGCTGCCCGTTCATCTGGCGTGGGTGTACCTCACTGGCGGCGCATTCGTCGCAGCGGGCCTCGCGGTGCTCATCGGAGTCTGTGCCCGTCTGGCCGCAGCGCTCTCGGCATTACAGATCGGGCTGTTCACGCTCCTCGTTTGGGTTCCCATCATCGCCGCCGGCTCCAAGGATCCCTTTCAGGTCAGCGAGGCCATCCTCTCTGCAGCCATCACCGCGGGCGCCTGGGTAGTCTACGATTCCTACCGCGACACGCCCTGGCTCGCCGTGAACGGGCGACGCCCAACAGCTTCGTGATGCTGTCCGACGGCGGGCGAGCTCGCAGATGATGGCGTGGATCGGTCAGGATCGGATCTTGGACTCGCTGCGATCGGAGCCGAGGTTCATAGCGATGCTGAAGCGGGTGACCTTCGTGAAGTGAAGGTGGCTCGTAAACGCGGCAGAGCTCAATCCTTGTACGGATCAAACTCGTTCGCACCCGCCATCACGACGATCAGCGGCGTCAGCGTCTGAAGCACGTTGATCGTAGAGCCCTGCGCCTCGAGCACATCGGGTAGCCTGCGGTACGCATGCGGCGACTCGTCGAGACCACCTCCGCGGAGAACGACACCCTTCGCCGCGAGCCACTCGTCGAGCATCTCCTGCGACACCTCGCCCGCCGATTTGAGCTGCTTCGTCTTGCGATCCCACTTGCCCGCCGCCTCGGTGCGCGACATCACGCGACCGGCGCCGTGCACCGTCGAGTACATCGCGCCCTGCGCCTCCGGCGCGTCGTCTGCCGCTTCGAGAATCACGGAGTCGTCGCCCATGCTGCCGCCGACGAATCCCTTCTGCCCCGGGAACGCCGGGGTCGCGCCCTTCCGCACGACGATCAGCTCCTCGATGTCGCTTGCATCGTCATCACTCACCGCATGACTCTCCTTCCACGCGAAGTTGTGATGATTGTGGACCATCTCGACTTCGCGACCGCCGAGTAGCTCGACCGTCTTCCGGGCGACCCACTCGCGTCCGGCGTACGCATACTCGCCGGCGAGATTCATCAGCGCCCAGTAGTCCGCACCGAGCGGCTCGTCGAGCGACAGCAACGTCTCCTTCTCCGGCACGCGCGCGCCCCACTTCTCGCCCTGCGAGAGCGCGAGGAAGCCCGACGCGATCGTGTGGCCGAGCCCCCGCGACCCGAAGTGTACGCCGACCCAGATCGCGCCAGTCTCGTCGGCGAACACATCGACATAATGGTTGCCGCTGCCGACGGTACCGAGCTGCGCACGCGCCTTACCCTGCAGATTCTGGATGTTCGCGCTTCCCGGTAGCAGAGACCAAGCCTCAGAGTCGAACAGCGCGTGATCGGTAGGCGCGTCGTCCGCCTTGTTCGTGCGGCCCATCCCGAAGCTCACGGTGTGTTGGATCTCATCCGCGATCTCGGTCAGCGACGAGGCGATGCGTTCGTCGTCGAGTGTGAGATCCGTCTTGATCGCGCAGTTGCCGCACGCGATGTCGAAGCCTACGCCAACCACCGACACCTTGTTCCGGTACGCAGCGACGCCGCCGATGGGCATGACATAGCCGAGATGACCGTCCGCCATCAACGCGACGCGCTCCGCGCGAGTTGCGACGTCGGCCAGCTGTGCGAGTGTGTTCTCCTGATGCGTACCGAAGACCTTCACGTCGATCACCGAATCATTCTATGGGAACCGGGCTCTTGCCCGTTCGTTTGAAGTTCTCATGCCAACAGTGAACTGCGGCTGCGACGGGTCCCGGAACGGTGGTGATTGCGCCGGAGACCCATCGTGAAACGCTTGCTCTGTCGGTGCCGAGCGCTTCGGCGCAGCGAGACTGCCAGCCGCGCTCGGGACCGAACAGTGTTATTGCCAGCTTCCTGAACTGCTCAGCGGTCATTCTCGAACGCCTCGATGAATCGGAGGACGCCTTCCGAGAAGCCATCGATGTGATTCCACTTTCCATATCCCACGCCGCGCTTGTTGCTCGCGACGTTGATCATGTACGCGCGCTCGCATGTTGGATCCGGCACCGCATCGCGCGACTGCTCATCCGTGATCACCAGCAGCCGATCGTACTTCACCTTTGCGTTCAGCGTCTCGAGTGCCTTGCCGAGGCGCGTTCCGCCGTGCCGCTGCGACCGAATGGTCGCGTCCACGCCAGCCATTCCGCGGCGCGCGGGGACCTCGACCAGCTCGTTCGAGAACGTGAACAGTCGCACATCTCCCGGCCAGATCGCGCCGAGGGCAGCTGCCGCATCGACGCGCTTGAGGTCCGACTTGCCCGACAACTGACTGTCCATCGACCCCGACACGTCCAC
>JALYSW010000023.1 GCA_030854615.1 Gemmatimonadota bacterium | reverse complement strand
TTCTCCTCTCCTCGTTCTACTGGACGTACGCCGTCAGCCAGCTCGGCGCAGGGTGGCTCGCCGAGCGATATCCGGTGCAGCGCGTCATCGCGGCGGGCTTCGCGCTCTGGTGCGTCGCGACCATCGCAACGGGATTCGCGAGCACCTTCGCTGCGCTCCTCTGCCTGCGCCTCGTGCTCGGACTCGGCGAGAGCGTTGCCTTTCCATGCAGCTCGAAAATTCTCGCGGAGAATGTTTCGGTGGACAGGCGAGGCCGGTCGAACGCCGACATCGCGATCGGCCTCTCACTCGGTCCGGCGTTCGGGACCTTCGTGGGCGGCATCCTCCTCGCGCGCTACGGCTGGCGCGTACTCTTCATCTCGCTCGGCGCTGTCTCGCTCCTCTGGCTGATTCCGTGGCTCGCCGGCCCTGCGCGCACACTGTCGGCGCGCACCGCGGAGAAGAACGACGGCACTGATGGTCCATCGTTCATGGAGATCGTCAGCCAGCGCTCCGCCCTCGGCGCCGGTCTCGGCCACTTCTGCGCGAATTACATCTTCTACTTCGTGCTCGGCTGGCTGCCGTACTATCTCGTAGAGATCCGCGGCTATTCGCTCACACGCATGGCGGTGATCGGCGGCCTCACGTACGCGATGAGCGCGCTCGGCGCGCTCGTGACCGGGCACATGGTCGACAAGGCGATCGAGGCCGGGGACACGCCGCATCGCGTCTATCGCACGACGATGATTGCGAGCGAGATCGGCTCAGCGGTGTGCCTGCTCGGCGTTCTGCTCGGTGGACCGCTGCTGCTCGACATCAGCCTCCTCGCGGCGGGATTCACCTTCGGACTCGCGTCGACGACGCTCTACGCGGTGGGGCAGCTGCTCGCGGGGCCGAAGGCGGCGGGGCGCTGGATCGGATTCCAGGGCGCCGTCGGCAATCTCGCGGGCATCGCGGGCCCTGCGATCACCGGCTTTCTCGTGGACCGAACGGGGAGCTTCGCGAGCGCGTTCGGTCTCGCGATCGGGTTCTCGCTGCTCGGCGTGCTCGCGTGGACGATCGTGATCCCGCGGATCGAGCCGGTGGTGTGGCGGGAAGTGGCTGCTCCGGCGTAAGGGCCAGCAGCGCGAAAATCACGCTACGAAAAAGCCTTCGCCCCAGCAAGAATCTTCTCCAACCGTGGATTCCCCTTCAGCGGCGCAAAATCCGGATTGATGCGCACCCAGGCGGCCGGCATGTAGAAGGGAACTGCCATGACCTTCTCCAACTCGTCCATGGCCGCGTCCTGCTCGCCGAGTGCCAGGTAGACGCGCGCGAGTTGATAGATCAGATACGGCCCCAGCGTCGCGTCATCCGAAGGCGTGATCATCGACGCCGCCCGTTTGCCCTCGGCGATCGCCTCATCGTTGCGCCCGAGAAAGGCGAGTGAGATCGCGTGGTCCGCGACGCGTTGCGCATCTTTCGGAAAGTCCTTCAACTGCTTCGCGTACTCGATGCGTGCCGTGTCGGCCCAAATGCGCGTGCGTTCCTTGTCGTGCATCCACCAGTACTGTTCGGCGCGGCTGAACGCCAACTGCGCGCGATCGTTGTCGAAGTCGGCAACCCCAAGTGTCAGCATGTACTTCGTCTGCGCGCTGTCGAAAACCCATCCGAAATCGCCATACGTCGAGAGGTACGCGACGGATCCCGCGCTGTCTCCCGCCTGGATCAGCCTCGACGCGATCGCCCGCGCGCCAGGCAAATCGCCCACCGCAAGCGCATGGGATATCTCGGCTTCGACAGCGTCCAGCCTGTTCGGCGCGATGGCGGTGCTTCGCGCGAGAGCCGATTTTGATTCCGAGAGGCGCCCCGCTCGGTAGTAATCGACGCTGAGGCTTCTCCACGAGTTTTCGTTGCGCGGGTCGAGCTGGACCGCCTGCAGATCGTGCGCAATGGCCTCGTCCCAGCGGCCGGCACGCGCCTCTTCCGCGGCCATCCCGCTGAGCGCGAAAGCACTGTGAGGCTCGAGCGCGAGTGCCGCCTGCGTCTCGGTGAACGCCTTCCCGCGGTCGTTGAGAATACCGGCGAGATAGATCGCACGCACGCGATGTGCGACGGCCAGCCCGGGCGCGAGCGCGAGAGCGCGCGCCGAGATGACGTCCGCGGAGTCGGCGAGATTCTGGTCGGTCGCTCCCGACAGGTAGAGGTTGGCGTATGCTCGCGCCATTCCCGCCCACGCCACCGCGAACGTGGAATCGCGCCCTACCGCTTCGCGATACAGCGCGATGGCCTGTCGTTTCACGCTCGCCTGTGGACCGCCCTCCTTCTCAAGCCTCTGCGCACGGAGAAACGCATCGTACGCGACGACATCCTTCGTTGGTTTGTCGGCGATCGTCTGCTGCGCGGCAGGCGTCAGCGCCACCTGCAGCTTCTGCGCGACCTTGTCGGCGATGTCGGCCTGCACCTGGAAGACGTCGGTGATCGGCGCATTGAACGCCCCCGCCCACGTGTCCGTCGCGCTGCGCACGTCGACGAGCTCAGGGCTCACCTGCACCTTGCTCGTGCCGTTCGCCTCCTTCACCCAGCGAACCTTCCCGATGAGCATGTAGCGGACGCCCAGCTCGTCGCCGATCTGCTGCGGCGTCTTCGTCGTGTGCCGATACGCGCCGGAGCTCGTCGACCCGATGACCGCGAGCCCCGGCACGCCCGTGAGCTTTCCGCGTACGGCGTCCGTTACACCGTCTGCGAAGTACGCATCGGCGGTGTCGCCGAGATTCTCGAAGGGAAGCACCGCGAGGCGCACCGCGCCCGATGCCGATCCCGCATCGCTCGCGCCGCCGCCATTCACCTTCGCGCGCCACGCGAAGAGCAGCCCCGCGCCGATGAGAAATCCGAGCGCCAGCGTGAGCGACGCGACGGGGAGCTTCCTTTTCCTCGCAACGTTCGGCGCGCCACCCGACGGGCGCCGCCTCACGGCCGGCGACGGAACCGCGGCGGACACGTGCGACGCCTGCTCCGCCGCCGCTATCGCGCGCCCGAAATCCCCCGCGCC
>JALYSW010000419.1 GCA_030854615.1 Gemmatimonadota bacterium | reverse complement strand
GCATCGAGCACCGCGTCGCGACTCCCGCCGTGCACGACGCCGTCGGCGGTGACGAGCCAGACGCGATCGCCACTGGACGATCGACGTATGATGTCGCGCGCCCGCGCCTGCAATTGCTGGAGCACGGGGCGCCCGCCGACGATGGCCGATGTGCTGAGCGAGTTGTCGAGCACCACGGCGAGTGCCGTGCGCGCGTGCCCGCCCCCCGCCATGCGAATCACCGGTCGCGCGGCGGCGAGCGTGATGAGCAGGACGGCGGCAACGCGCAGGAGCATGAGCAGCAGATTCCGCAGACGCAGATCGCGGCTGTGCTCGCGCTCCGCGCGCAGGAGGTAACGCACCGCAGGAAAGTCGATGCGCGCGCCGGCGCGGCGCCGCATCAGATGAATGAGCAGCGGCACGGCGGCGGCGACGCCGGCAAGCAACCAGAGTGGCGCGAGGAAACCCACTACGGGACTTCCTGCCGAGCCGAGAACGCGCGGCGAAGCGCGACGCCGAACGGCGCATCGGTGATCACGGGCTCGTACGACGCGCCGTACGCCGTGAGCGCACGCCGCCACTCGACCAGCGCCTCGCGCACCGTCGCCTGATACATCGCGCGCACATCCGCGACCGTGGCCGCCACTTCGACACCACTCTCCGGATCGACGAACAACGCCTCGCTCGACTGTGGCAGATCGAGCTCCGCGGGGTCGAGCACGTGCATCACCACCACCTGATGCCCAGCGTGCCGCAGCCCGCGCACCGTCTGCACGACGTCATCGGGGTCCATGAGGAGATCGGAGATGAGCACCACCATCCCGCGCCGCGCGATGAGTCGCCCTGCCGCCTCGAGTGCGCTCGCCGCGTGCGACGCGCGCCCCGAACCCGGCTCCTCGAGCGCGGCGACGAGGCGCACCCACTGCCCCGTGCGCACGCGCGGCGGCACCGACGAGCGCACGACATCATCGAAGCGGACGAGTCCGACCGCATCACGCTGTCGAAGAAACAGGAGCGCGATCGCCGCGGCGAGCCGCTCGGCGTACGCGAGCTTGGTGAGGCGCGCGGGGGCGCCGCTCCAGGCCATCGAACGGCTCACGTCCAGCACGAGCGTCGCGCGGAGGTTGGTCTCCTCCTCGTATTGCTTCACCGCCCAGCGATCCGCGCGCGCCGCAAGCTTCCAATCGACGTGACGAGGCTCATCGCCCGCCTGATACGGACGATGCTCGGCGAACTCCACCGAAAATCCCTTTCGTGGCGAACGATGCAGCCCTGAAAGGAAGCCGTCGACGATCCACCGTGCAGTCACTTCGATCCGGCCGAGCGCCGCAATCGTTGCGGGGTCGAGCAGATCGGCGCGCGTCGCGCGTGCCGTATCCATTGAAGGGAGGAAGCTAGGCGCGGGCTAAGTCATTTCCAACTGTCATTCACCCGACGGGCAGGTGCCGAGCCCGTTATATTTTCTGATTCCCCGCCCCCACGACCCGGATCGCCGTTGAAGCTCGATCACATCCGCAACTTCTGCATCGTCGCGCACATCGACCACGGCAAGTCGACGCTCGCCGACCGGTTGATCGAAGCCACGGGCATGCTGCAGAAGCGGGAGATGAAGGCGCAGGTGCTCGACACGCTCGATCTCGAGCGCGAGCGCGGCATCACGATCAAGCTCAACGCCGTCCGCATGACGTACAACGCGAACGACGGCGAGGCGTACGAGTTCAATCTCATCGACACGCCGGGACACGTCGACTTCACCTACGAAGTCTCGCGCTCGCTCGCCGCATGCGAGGGGGCGATCCTCGTCGTCGACGCATCGCAGGGGATTCAGGCGCAGACGCTGTCGAATCTCTTCCTCGCGCTCGACGCGGGGCTCGAGATCATCCCGATCCTCAACAAGATCGATCTCCCGGGCGCGGAGCCGGAGCGCCGCAAGCAGGAGCTCCACGAGCTCATCGGCGCCGACAAGAACGACATCCTCCTCGTGAGCGCGAAGGAAGGACTCGGCATCCCGGAGCTGCTGGAGGCGATCGTACGCCGCGTTCCGGCGCCCGTCGGCGACGCCGATGCGCCGCTGCGCGCGCTCATCTACGACTCGTATTACGACCGGTACAGAGGCGCCGTGCCGAGCGTGCGCGTGATCGACGGGACGCTCAAGACCGGGATGCGCATCCGTTTCGCGGCCGGCTCGGGGCTCTCGTACGAGGTCGCGCAGGTTGGCTACAACCAGCTGCGACAGGTCGAGACCGAATCGCTCGGACCGGGGGAGGTCGGGTTCGTGGTGGCGAACGTGCGCACGGTGAAGGAGACGCGCGCGGGCGACACCGTCTTCGACGCGTCGAAGCCCGACGTCGAGCCACTTCCCGGCTACAAGGACGTGCACTCGATGGTGTTCTCGGGCTTGTACCCGACGGATACGACGCAGTACGAAGGACTCCGTGACGCGCTCGAGAAGCTGCAGCTCAACGATGCCTCACTGAACTACGAGCCAGAGACGTCGACCGCACTCGGCTTCGGCTTCCGCTGCGGCTTCCTCGGGCTGCTGCACATGGAGATCGTGCAGGAGCGCCTCGAGCGCGAGTTCGATCTCGATCTCGTCACGACGGTGCCGAGCGTCGAGTATCACGTCTGGCGCACGGACGGCACGATGGAGCTGCTCG
>JALYSW010000225.1 GCA_030854615.1 Gemmatimonadota bacterium | reverse complement strand
AAGAGCGTCTCATCGAGGCGTATGGAGACTCCCTCCATGCCGACGTCCTCAAGGTGGGGCACCATGGAAGCAACACGAGCAGCACCGGAGCCTTTCTCGCGCTCGTGCACCCGCGCGTGGCGCTCATATCGGTGGGAGCCGGGAACATGTACAGGCACCCGAGCGCCCGCACGCTGCGGTCGCTGGCAGGCGTCGGCGCGGCGGTGCTGCGCACGGACCTGGAAGGGTCGATCGTCTGCCGCACCGACGGGCGGACACTCGAAATCGAGGAGGGCGGCGACCGGTGGGCGGTCGCTCCCCAACGCGCGCCCTAGGTCACGTCCTGGATGGCACGCTTTGGGCACTTGCACGATGCATCGCGCAGGCGCCACTTTGCATTTGCTGCGGTCATGTGGCCACTCCCGACACGAGGTTACCCGTGGTTCAACATACGCCCACGTCCGTCGTCACGATCGATCGATACATCATCGAGCAGGAGCGCCTCTACCCCGAGGCCACCGGAGAACTCTCCGGAATTCTGTACGATGTGGCGCTCGCGGCGAAGATGATTGCGAACAAGGTTCGCAGCGCCGGTCTCGCCGACATCCTTGGCTCCAACGAGTCGAAGAACGTGCAGGGCGAGGTCCAGGCAAAGCTCGATGTGCTCTCCAACGAGATCATCATCAAGGCGATGGACCACGGCGGCCGCCTGTGCGCGATGGCATCGGAGGAAGAGCCGGGTATCATCCCGATTCCCGACGGGTTCAAGTGCGGGAAGTACGTGCTGCTGTTCGATCCGCTC
Source organism: Gemmatimonadota bacterium (assembly GCA_030854615.1). GTDB lineage: Bacteria > Gemmatimonadota > Gemmatimonadetes > Gemmatimonadales > Gemmatimonadaceae > FEN-1250. The sequence goes on along the minus strand of JALYSW010000225.1, from coordinate 29,032 downwards.
GATGGCTCGTCGAACATCGATGTGAACGTCCCCGTCGGTACGATCTTCTCCGTGCTTCGTAAGGTCACCGGCGGCACGCGCGGCGAGATGGCCGACCTGCTGCAGCCGGGACACCAGCAGGTCGCGGCGGGCTACGTGATCTACGGCTCATCCACGATGCTCGTCTACACCACGGGGCAGGGCGCGCACGGTTTCACGCTCGATCCGTCGATCGGCGAGTTTCTCCTCTCGCATCCGAACATCCGCATCCCTGATGCGGGGCGCTATCTCTCGGTGAACGACTCGTACGAGCAGCTCTGGGGCGAGAACGTGAAGACGCTCATGCGCCGTTATCGCGGGCTCGAGGGGAATCACAAGCCGCTGAGCGTGCGGTACGTCGGCTCGCTCGTGGCCGATTTCCATCGCAATCTGCTCGGCGGCGGCGTTTTCGCCTATCCGGCGAACGCCAAGCGCAAGCAGGGGAAGCTGCGTCTGCTGTACGAGGCGAACCCGCTCGCCTTCATCGTCGAGCAGGCGGGCGGCGCGGCGTACGACGGCACGCATCGCGTGATGGATGTGCAGCCCACCGAGCTGCATCAGCGCACGCCACTCTACATCGGAAGCAAGCGCGAAGTCGACCTCGCCACCGAGGTCGTGAGTGGTGTCGCCGTCGGCGTCGGGGGATGACGCGCATCCCCTGATGCCCGCGCGCGACGACACACGCACCACCCCCGCGGGCATACCGCTCGCACCGTTCTACCGTCCGGAAGATTCGCCGGTCGACTACGCGCGCGACCTGAACGATCCGGGGAGCTTTCCGTTCACGCGCGGCGTGCAGTCGTCGATGTATCGCGGTCGCCTCTGGACGATGCGGCAGTACGCGGGCTTCGGCACGGCTAGCGAGACGAACACGCGCTTCCGCACGCTCCTCGCCGCAGGGCAGACGGGGCTCTCCGTCGCCTTCGATCTCCCGACGCAGATGGGCTTCGACTCCGACTCCCCGCGCGCGCTCGGCGAGGTCGGCCGCGTCGGCGTCGCGATCGACACGGTCGACGACATGCACGCGCTGCTGGCCGAGATTCCGCTCGACAAGGTGTCGACGTCGATGACGATCAACGCGACGGCGGCGACGCTGCTCGCGATGTACATCGTCGTGGCCGAGGAGCGGGGGATCGCACGAGCCAAGCTCTCGGGGACGGTGCAGAACGACATCCTCAAGGAGTATGTCGCCCGCGGTACCTACATCTATCCGCCGGGACCGAGCCTCGCGCTGGTGACGGGGATCTTCGCGTTCTGCGCAGCCGAGGTGCCGCTCTGGAATCCGATCTCGATCTTGGGCTACCACATGCGTGAGGCGGGATCGACGGCGGTGCAGGAGCTCGCCTTCACCTTCGCGAACACGATCGAGTACGTGACGCGCGCACTCGCGGCCGGCCTCGCGATCGACAGCTTCGCACCGCGTCTCTCATTCTTCTTCGCTTCGCACAGCGATCTGTTCGAGGAGGTTGCGAAGTTCCGCGCGGCGCGGCGAATCTATGCGCATCTCATGCGCGAGCGCTTCGGCGCATCGGATGCGTCGTGCCGCCTGCGCTTCCACACGCAGACTGGTGGCGTGACGCTCACCGCGCAACAGCCTTTGACCAACGTCGTGCGGGTCACCGTGCAAACACTCGCCGCGGTGCTCGGCGGCACGCAGTCGCTGCACACGAATGGCTACGACGAGGCGCTCGCGCTGCCGACGGTCGACGCCGCGACGCTCGCGCTCCGCACGCAGCAGGTGGTCGCCTACGAGTCTGGTGTCGCGGGAACGGCGGACCCGCTGGCCGGGAGCTACTACGTGGAGACGCTGACGACGGAGCTCGAGGAGCGCGCGCTCGCGCTGCTCGCGCGGGTCGAAGAGCTCGGCGGCGCAGCGCGCGCGATCGAGAAGGGATTCTTCCAGGAGGAGATCGGCCGCTCCGCGTACGAGTATCAGCTTCGCGTGGAGAGCCACGAGACGATCGTCGTCGGCGTGAACGCGTTCACCGATGAGGAGCCGCCGCTGTCGATCCCGGCGCCGGATTTTCGCGCGCTGGAGCAGGATCAGCTCGGGCGGTTGACGAAGACGAAGGCGGCGAGGGATAAGGGTGCGGTCTCCGCGTCGCTATCCGCGCTCGGTGCCGCGAGCGCGTCGGGCGATGCCGAAACGTCGGCGCGGCTGATGCCGCTCATCATCGACGCCGCGCGCGCCCGCGCGACGCTCGGCGAGATCGCGGACACGCTCGCGACGGCCTGGGGGATGTACCGGCCGGTGTGTTGACGGGCAATCCGCAGGCGATCGAGCTCGTTCCATACGATCCGCGGTGGCCCAGGATCTTCGACTCCGAGAGCGGGCGCATTCGCAGCTCGCTCGGGTCTTTGGCCTTGAGCCTCGAGCACGTGGGATCCACATCCGTACCAGGACTGATCGCGAAACCGATCATCGACATCTGCCTCGTCGTCCTCGACTCCTCCCGGGAGGATGCGTATCTCGCGAAGCTCGAGGACATCGGATACGCTGTCAGCGTCCGTGAGCCGGAGTGGTTTGAGCACCGGATGCTGCAGCGCACTGCTCCCGAAGTGAACCTGCACATCTTCTCGGCCGACTGCGCAGAGGTTGCGCGGATGCGTCTCTTTCGCGATTGGCTGCGTGGCGCTCCCGAGGATGTCAGGCTGTACGCCGAGACAAAACCTCGTCTTGCGAAACGAACGTGGGCATCCGTGCAGGAGCATGCCGACGCCAAGAGCGACATCGTAGCGGAGATCAGCACCCGCGCGGAAGCCGGGGTGCGAGGAGCTGGCTAACGCACGCGCCCGTCATTGTCCACATCCGCAGATCAGCATAACTTTCACTGCGATGCCAACTTACGAGTTCACGTGTCCGAACGGCCACGACTTCGAGAAGTTCTTCCGGACGATCTCGAGCGGCAAGTCCGAGTTCGCGTGCCCGACCTGCGGAGCGACCGCGACTCGTAAGATCTCCGCGGGCGCCGGCCTGATGTTCAAGGGGAGCGGCTTTTACATCACGGACTACGGCAAGGACGGGAAGAAGGACCAGAATCTCCCGCGCAAGTCGTCGAACGGCGAGAGTGGCGCGTCGTCATCCTCGTCGTCCGATAGCGGCAGTGCTGGAAGTGATTCGAAGTCGTCGAGCGACGCCAAGTCCTCCGGCGATTCGAAGGCCTCGGGTGATTCGAAATCCTCCGGCGACTCGAAGCCATCGTCGTCGAAATCCGAATCGAAGGCGGAGTCGAAGCCGGCGACGAAGCCGGCTGAGTCGAAGCCCAGCGCGCCCAAGAGCAGCAGCTCTTCCGAATGATGCCGGTCGATCGCATTCGTGCGGCGCTGGTGGATGCCGCGCGTGAGCTCGGCGCGCCCGACTCGATTGCCCCGGTGCTCGAGCGCCCGCGCGATCCCGCGCACGGCGACTGGAGCACCAACCTCGCCATGATGCTCGCCAAGCCGCTCGGCGAGAAGCCGCGCACACTCGCGACGCGGCTCATCGAGAAACTGAATCTCGACGCAGCCGGGGTGAGCAAGGTCGACATCGCGGGTCCCGGCTTCATTAACTTCTACATAGCAGCGGGCGCGAACGCGAGCGGACTCGCGGCGATCGTGGCGGCGAGCGACACCTATGGCCGCGATGGGAGCGGCGCGGGGCGGCGCGTCGTCGTGGAGTTCGTCTCCGCGAATCCGACGGGACCGCTCCATGTCGGTCACGGGCGACAGGCCGTGCTCGGCGACACAATCAGCGCGTTGCTCACGTGGTCGGGGTGGACAGTGTCGCGCGAGTATTACTACAACGATGCCGGCGTGCAGATCACGAATCTCGCGGCGTCCGTGGTGGTACGGTTGCGCGAGCTCGCGGGATACGCGACGCAGTTCCCCGAGGGCTGGTATCAGGGCGAATATGTGCTCGATGTCGCGCGCGCCTACATCGCCGACCGCGGAGCGAGCGATGCGAAGGCACTGTTGCTACGCGAGGCGCCGGGGCTGCTCGATCCATCGTTCGATCACGATACCCCCGCGCTCTCGCACGCGATCCTCGGCTTCGTGCGCGAGCATCCCGACTTCGTGCGCGTCGCCGTCGACGAGCTGCGGAAAACGCAGGACCGCGATCTCAAGACCTTCGGCCTCGCCTTCGACACGTACTTCCTCGAGTCGAGCCTCTACGCTCCGGGATCCGCGCGCGCGCTCGCCCCGATGCTCGGCGGGAACGAAGGCGAGAGCGCGGTCGACGCGACCGTGCGCAAGCTCGAGGCGAGCGGGCACACGTATGAGGAAGACGGCGCGCTCTGGCTTCGCACCACGGACTTCGGCGACGACAAGAACCGCGTCATGCGCAAGCGCGACGGCACGTACACGTACTTCCTCCCTGACGTGGCGTACCACGTCACGAAGTGGGGACGCGGCTTTCCGCGCGCGATCAATGTGCAGGGCACCGACCATCACGGCACCATCGGCCGCGTGCGCGCGGGGGTGCAGGCGCTCGACGTCGGAGTGCCCAAGGGGTATCCCGACTACATCCTGCACAACCTCGTGAAGCTCGTGCGCGGCGGTGAAGAGGTGAAGTTCTCCAAGCGCTCGGGCTCCATCGTGACGCTGGAGGAGCTGCTCGCCGACGTTGGACGCGACGCCGTGCGCTACTTCTTCGCAATGCGCAAGGCCGAGTCCGAGCTCGTGTTCGACATCGATCTTGCGCGCGCGCAGTCGGAGGAGAATCCCGTCTACTACATTCAGATGGCGCATGCGCGGCTGTGCGGGATCTTCCGCGTCGGCAACATCGATGCGGCGACGCTCGTCGCAGCGGACGTCGACTACGATGCGCTGGTCGAGCCGGAGGAGCGCGAGTTGATCAAGGCGCTCCTCGACTTCCCGTCGATGATGAGCGGCGCCGCCGAGGCGCTCGAGCCGCATCGGGTGGCGAGCTATCTGCTCGAGACGGCGCAGCTCGTGCACACCTGGTATCACAAGCATCACGTGCTCGACGAGCCACCCGCGATCATGAATGCACGGTTGTTTCTCGCGCTCACCGCGCGCATCGTCCTGCGCAACGGCCTCGCGGTGCTCGGTATCGCCGCACCCGACCGGATGTGAGCCCGGCTCGGCACGCGCTCCCTCCCATCAGACTCTCACCGGCCGCCTCATGACAGTGCTCGTCGTCGGATCCATCGCTCTCGATTCGGTCGAAACTCCATTCGGGAAAGCCGAGAATGTGATCGGCGGCTCAGCCTCCTTCTTCGCAGCATCGGCGAGCTTGCTGACGAAGGTGCAGGTGGTCGGGATCGTCGGCAGCGACTTTCCGATCGAGAAGCTCAATCGTCTGAAGGCGCGAGGAGTTGACCTCGCGGGGCTCGAGCGGGCGGAGGGCGAATCCTTCCGCTGGCGCGGCCGTTATCGCCACGACCTCAATACGGCCGAGACGCTCGAGACGAAGCTCGGAGTCTTTTCGCACTTCGCGCCGAAGATCCCCGAGCAGTTCCGCGATACGCCCTTCGTCTTCCTCGGCAACATTGATCCGCGGCTCCAGCTCGAAGTCCTCCGTCAGGTGCGCAAGCCGAAGCTCGTGGCGTGCGACACGATGAACTTCTGGATCGAGAGCCGCCGCGGCGATCTCCTCGCCCTGCTGAAGGAAGTCGACATGGTGACGCTGAACGACGGCGAGGCGCGCCAGCTCACCGAAGAGACGAATCTCGTGAGGGCGGCGAGGTGGATCATGAAGCAGGGACCGAAGCACGTCATCATCAAGAAGGGGGAGCACGGCGCCTTCATGTTCAACGAGAAGAGCATCTTCTTCGCGCCCGCATATCCGCTCGAGAGCGTCTTCGATCCGACGGGCGCCGGAGATTCGTTCGCCGGCGGATTCTTCGGATACCTTGCGCGCAGCGGCGATCTGAGCGAAGGGAACATGCGCCGCGCAGTCGTCTGTGGCTGCGCGATGGGCTCGTTCGCGGTCGAGCGCTTCTCCGTCGACCGTTTCTTCGAGATCACCGAAGCGGATCTCAACGCGCGCATCGACGAGTTCCGCCGGCTCGTCGCGTTCGAGAAGGAAGTCGTCGGGTGACCGCGCCGCTCGACTATCGCTCGGCCGGCGTCGACATCGACGCGGCGGACGATTCGAAGAACCGTATCAAGTCGCTCGTCGAGTCGACGTTTACGGCGGGGACGCGCGGCGCCTTCGGCGGCTTCGGCGGAATGTTCAGGGCCCCCGGAGGGATGCGCGCACCCCTCCTCGTCGCGAGCGCCGATGGTGTGGGCACGAAGATCAAGCTCGCGATCGACGCCGGCGTGCACGACACGATCGGCCACGATCTCGTGAACCACTGCGTCAACGACATCCTCGTGCAGGGCGCGACGCCGCTCTTCTTCCTGGACTACGTGGCCTTCGGTGAGCTCGTGCCCGAGGTCGTCGAGAGCGTCGTGCGCGGCGTCGCGGCCGGGTGCCGCGAGAATGGATGCGCGCTCCTTGGGGGAGAGACCGCCGAGATGCCGGGGCTCTACACGCCGCCGGACTACGATCTCGCGGGATTCATCGTCGGCTGTGTCGAGGAAGATGCGGTACTCGGCGCGTCGCGCGTTGGCGTCGGCGATGTGCTCATTGGCCTCGCCAGCGATGGCCTTCACACCAACGGCTTCTCGCTGGCGCGCCGAATCGTACGCGAGCGCATGAAGCTTGCACCACACGACACCTTTCCCGGCCTCGCGGGTACGGTGGCAGATGTGCTGCTCCGCGTGCATCGCTCGTATCTCGCGGCGCTGCGTCCCGTACTTGGCACGGTCCACGCGATGGCACACATCACGGGCGGCGGACTTCCGGGAAATCTGAATCGCGCGCTGCCCGCTGATGTCGACGCGGTCGTGAATACGAAGAGTTGGACGATTCCCGCCGAGTTCCTGGCGCTCGAAAAGGCTGGCGGCGTGGCGCGCGACGAGATGTTGCGCGCCTTCAACATGGGTGTCGGGATGGTAGTGCTCGCGGACGCGACTGCGGCCGACTCGGTGATCGCTCACGCCGCGGCGGCGGGGGTGCCCGCCTGGGTTCTCGGTGAAACGCGACGCGGTACCGGGACCGTCATCTTCGCGTAGCGCTTCTGGAGGACCGATGGACATTCGTCGCTGCACGTTCCTGGTCGCATGCACACTCGGCGCGGCCGCCGCGCTCCCCGCCCAGTCGATCGACCCGCATTGCACCGATCCCGCGATCGTCGGCGTCGCGCATCAGGGTGGCGATGCGTGCCAGAAGGTCGCCGATCTGTTCAACTACATGAACATGCAGCTCGGCACCTGGGTCGCGGGCGGCATTCCGACGTTGGGGCAAGGCAGCACGCTCGGAGGACTCGGACACTTTTCGGTCGGCGTACGCGCGAATGTAATGAAGGCGACGATCCCTCGCGTCGACGATATCAACGTGCAATCCGGACCGCCGGTCTCCACGACCATCCCGAGCAGCGACAAGTGGGTCGGCCTCCCGTCTGTCGACGCCGCGATCGGGATCTTCAGGGGATTTCCGGTAGGCATTGCGCACATCGGTGGCATCGATGCACTCGTGAACGTCTCGTATCTGCCGACCTACACGAAGAACTCGATCCACGTCGGCGCGCAGGCCGACAAGTGGAACATCGGCTTTGGCGGCCGCCTCGGGATCATCCAGGAGTCGCTGCTTCTCCCGGGAATCGGCGTGTCGTACATGGTGCGCGACCTTCCCACTGCGGTGCTGAGCGGCGAGGACAACTCGGGCAACACCGTGAGCATCTCCGACTACAAGATCCGTACGAAGCAGTGGCGGCTCACGGCGAGCAAGAAACTCCTCTTCCTCGGCGTCGCCGCCGGCATCGGACAGGACAAGTACGATACGAAGGCGCTCCTCACCTACAACGTGGATGGCGACACACCAAACGCGCCGATCGCGCTACACATCTCGCCGACGCGCACGAACTATTTCGCCGATGTCTCGTTCAACGTCCTTCTCGCGCACGTAGTGGCCGAGGTAGGGCGCGTGAGCGGTGGCAACGTTACCACCTACAACAGCTTCTCGACCGAGGCGAACGCGACGCGCACCTACGGGTCGCTCGGGCTCCGCATTGGTCTCTGATTCCGGTGGCGGCACGGCGAGCGGTGCGAGCGCGCGCGACGACGCAGCCTTCATGCGCCGCGCGCTCGAGCTTGCACGAAAAGGGTGGGGACATACAGCGCCGAACCCAATGGTCGGCGCGGTCGTCGTTCGCGGCGGCGAGGTAGTCGGCGAAGGACACCACAAGGCGTTCGGTGCGCCGCATGCGGAGCTCGACGCGCTGCATCTCGCCGGCGAGCGAGCGGCGGGTGCGACGGTATACGTCACGCTCGAGCCATGTGCGCATCACGGCAAGACACCGCCGTGCGCCGATGCGCTCATCGCGGCTAATGTCGCGCGTGTCGTGATCGCCGCGCGCGACCCGAATCCGTTGGCAGCTGGGGGCGCCGAGAGGCTGCGCGCAGCCGGCATCGAGGTTACCTGCGGCGTCGTCGAGAGCGAGGCGCGCGAGCTCAACCAGCCCTTCTTTCATTCGTACGCGGAAAAGCGTCCGTGGGTCACGCTCAAGCTCGCGCTGTCGCTCGACGGCGCGCTCGCCGATGCCGCCGGCCATTCGCGCTGGATCACCGGCGACGACTCCCGTCGGATGGTGCACGAAATGCGCGCCGGAAGCGATGCGATCGGCATCGGCATCGGCACGGTGCTCGCCGACGATCCGTCGCTCACCGTCCGCGACGCGCCGGCGCCGCGCATCGCGCCTGCCCGCGTGGTCTTCGACCGCGCGGCACGTCTCGCCGCCACTTCAGTGCTCGCACGCACGGCTCGCGACATTCCGACGATCGTCGTCGCCGACTCGCCTCCCGTCGCGCGGGCGACCGCACTGGAAGCACTCGGCGTGCGCATCGTCCAGGCATCCTCGCTACGCGTCGCCCTGGAGGCCCTGGGCGAGGCCGGGGTGCGTTCGCTTCTCGTAGAGGGGGGCGCACGACTCGCCGGGGCCCTCATCGGGGGCGGAATGGTCGATCGTCTGGTTATCTTTCAGGGGTTGGCGATTTTCGGGGTGGGTGCGCTTGGCGCCTTTGCCTTCGTTCCGCCCACGGAGATCCAGCGCGCGCCCGCGTGGCGCGTGATCGAACGGCGCGAGATCGGCGTGGACACGATGACCGTGTACGCACCTCCGTCGCCGAATTGACAGTTCGAAGGGTGGCGCGCGCAAATGTTCACGGGGCTCGTGGAGGAGGTCGGCACGATCGAGCAGCTGCGGGTCACTCCTGCGGGGCGTGAGCTGCGCGTGCGTTGCGGCTACCACGAACTCGCGAGTGGTGAGAGCATCGCCATCGACGGCGCCTGTCTGACTGTTCGCGAGCATGGCCCTCGCTGGTTCACCGTGGCAGCCGTGACCACCACGATCGAGCGCACCACGATTGGCGAGTGGTCCGTCGGCCGTCGCGTCAATCTCGAGCGTGCGATGCTCGCGACCGCACGTTTCGGGGGCCACTTCGTGCTCGGCCACGTCGATGGCGTCGCCACCGTCAGCGAGATCGAGACGCAGGGTGATGCGCGGCTCGTGAGTCTGTCGCTCCCCGAGGGCGTGTCGGAGCTCATGATTCCGCACGGTTCGCTTACCGTCGATGGGGTGAGTCTCACCGTCAACGAGCTCCCCTCGCCGGACGTCGTGCAGCTCTCGCTGATCGAGTACACACTCGCGCACACCACGCTTGGGGAGCTCAGCGAGGGGCAGCACGTGCACATCGAGGGCGACGTCATCGGCAAATACGCACGCCGCATGCTCGCGCCCTACCAGGGAGGCTTCCAAACGCCTTCCTCCTTGCACGCCCGGGACTGATACATGGCATTTGCATCCATACAGGAAGCGATCGAAGCGATCCGCAACGGTGAGATGCTCATCGTCGCGGACGACGAGGATCGTGAGAACGAAGGAGATCTCATCTGCGCCGCCGAGCTGGTGACGCCGGAGATCATCAACTTCATGGCGAAGCGCGCGAGCGGGTTGATCTGCCTCGCGCTCACCCCCGAGCGCTGCGACCAGCTCGGCCTCGGCCTTATCGGCGAAGGGAACATCGACGCGCTGCGCACGGCGTACACGCAGAGCATCGACGCGGCGCCGAAGTACGGAATCACGACCGGCATCAGCGCGCAGGACCGCGCGCAAACGATTCGCGTTGCCGCCGATCCGGCGAGCGGGCCGAGCGACATTCGCTACGGCGGGCACGTGCAGCCGCTGCGCGCACGCGCCGGCGGTGTGCTGCAGCGCGTTGGCCACACCGAGACGTCGATCGATCTCGCGCGCCTCGCGGGGCTCGCGCCGGCGGGTGTCGTCTGCGAGATCCTTCGAGACGACGATGGCGCGCCCGCGCGCCGTCCGGAGCTCGAGGAGTTCGCGACCGAGCACGATCTCAAGTTCATCACCGTCGCGCAGCTCGTCGCCTACCGGCTGCAGACCGAGCGGCTCGTGCACCGCGTCGCCGAGGCGCGGCTGCCCACCGAATTCGGCGTGTGGCGGATCATCGGCTACCGCAATGATGTCGATGATCGCGAGCACGTCGCTCTCGTGCACGGCGATGTCGACCAGGGCGAGAGCATCCTCGTGCGCATGCACTCGAAATGCCTCACGGGCGATGTCTTCGGCTCCATGCGCTGCGACTGCGGATGGCAGCTGCACGCCGCGATGGCGCAGATCGAGAAGGCAGGGAAGGGCGTGGTCGTCTATCTCGACCAGGAAGGGCGCGGCATCGGGCTCCTCAACAAGATCAAGGCGTATGCGCTGCAGGATGGCGGCGCGGATACCGTCGAGGCGAATATGCGGCTCGGCTTCGAGCCCGATCTCCGCAACTACGGCATCGGCGCGCAGATTCTCCTCGATCTCGGTCTTCGATCGATCCGGCCGATGACGAATAATCCGCGCAAGATCGTAGGTCTCGAAGGCTACGGGCTTCACGTCGAGGAACGCGTGCCGATCCATGCCCCCGAGACCGCGGAGAATCGCGACTATCTCATCGCGAAGCACACCAAGCTCGGCCACCTGCTCGCGCACTGATGACAGACTTCGTGGGAACGGCCGATATGGCCGACAAGCAGGTCGCGATCGTCGTCAGCCGGTTCAACGAGAGCGTCACGCAGAAGCTGGTCGATGGGGCGATCGATGCGCTCACGCGGCACGGTGGCGCGCGTGAGCGCATCGATGTCGTGTGGGTGCCGGGCGCGTGGGAGCTCGCCGCGGCAACGCGCGCGCTGCTCGCGACGGAGCGCTACGATGCGATCGTTGCGCTGGGCGCCGTGATTCGCGGCGAGACGCCCCATTTCGACTTCGTCGCGGGCGAGGCGTCGCGCGGTCTGGCGGATGCGGGTGCGGACTTCGATGTGCCGATCGGCTTCGGGCTGCTCACGACGGATACGCTCGAGCAGGCCGAGGCCCGTGCGGGCGGCGCGCATGGCAACAAAGGATGGGATGCGGCACTCGCCGCGCTCGAGATGATGAATCTTTTCGAAAGGCTGCGTGCGCGCGAAGGTTGAGACGAGGGCGCGCGCGCGGGCGCTCCAGGCATTGTATGCGTGGGACATGAGGCCGGGGCAGCAGCTCGAGCGCGTCGCGGCGCAGATCTGGGATGATCTTCACGTGGCCGCTGATGAGCGGAAGCGCGCGGCCGTGCTCGTGCGACGCGTGATCGACGAGGGCGTTGAGATCGATCGTGCGCTCCGCGAGGTCACCGTGAACTGGCGCCTCGAGCGCATCGGCGCAATCGAGCGCTCCGTGCTTCGGCTCGGCAGCGCCGAGCTCGGGCTCGACGACACGCCACCGCGTGTCGTGATCCAGGAAGGAGTGAAGTTGGCCGAGCGATATGGCAGCGCGCAGAGCGCTCGTTTCGTGAACGGCGTGCTCGATGCTCTCGCGCGGCAGATGGGCAAGCTGTAGTGCGAGTGCTCGTGGTCAATTGGCAGGACCGCGAAAATCCGCAGGCTGGTGGCGCCGAAATTCATCTGCACGAGATCTTCGGCCGACTGGCGAAGCGCGGCCACGACGTGACGCTCCTTTGCAGCGGCTGGAAGGGTGCGCCGCAACGAACGATGCTCGACGGGATGTCGGTACATCGCGTGGGCACTCGACACACCTTCCAGTTCCTCGCGCGCGGCTACTACAAGCGCGTGCTCGCGAAGGAGCGGGCGGACGTGCTCGTGGAGGACATCAACAAGGTGCCGCTCTGGACGCCGCGGTGGGGCGCGCGGCACACGGTCGCGCTCGTACCGCATCTCTTCGGCACGACCGCGTTTCAGGAGGTATCCGTGCCGCTGGCGGCTGCCGTCTGGCTGCAGGAGAAACCCCTTCGCCTCATCTATGGTAGCACGCCATTCGAGGCGATCAGCGAGAGCACGGCAGGCGATCTCGCTGCGCGAGGGATCGCGCGCTCGCGAATCGTCGTGATCTATCCCGGGATCGACATCGAGACGTACGCCCCGGCTCCGGCGGAACGATCCCCGGCGCCGCTCGTCGTCTACCTGGGGCGGCTCAAGCGCTACAAGCGGGTGGATCTCATCATCCGCGCCTTCGCCGAGTTGCGGCATCCGGCCGCCACGCTCGCGATCGCGGGGAGCGGCGACTATCGGCCTGCGCTCGAAGCGCTCGCCCACTCGCTTGACCTCGACGATCGGGTGAAGTTTCTTGGATTCATCTCCGAGGAGCAGAAAGTGTCGCTGCTGCGGAGCGCGTGGGTGCTGGCGTTCACGTCGCCAAAGGAGGGGTGGGGAATTACGAATCTCGAGGCTGCCGCGTGTGCTACGCCCGTCGTTGCATCGAGCTCGCCGGGGCTCAGGGAATCCGTCGTCGATGGCGAGACGGGGTTCCTCGTTCCGCACGGCGATCTCTCCGCGCTCACGGCCGCGCTGCGCCGCGTCGTGAGCGATCCGGCGCTCGTCGCCTCGCTTGGGGCGGCGGGGCGCGACTTCGCGATGCGCTTCACCTGGGACGCGGCCGCCGACCAGACGGAGGCGCATCTGCAGCGCGTCGTCTCGGGACAGCTCGCATGATGCGGAGCGTGGCGTCGTGAGAAAGGCGTTCACCGTCGAGCGCCTGCTCGAGCTCATGCGCGAGCCGCTCCTCCTCGAGCTGCTGAGCGACGACGCGGGGCTCTCGCGCGAGATCCTGAGCAGTGAGGTCTCGAGCCCGGGGCTCGTGCTCGCGGGCTACGTCGACCGCTTCCCCGCGCATCGTGTGCTGGTCTTCGGCGAGACGGAGATAACCTATCTCGCATCACTGACGCCCACGCGTCGTCGCAAGGTGATGGAGCTCTTCTTCTCCTTCGAAGTCCCGTGCGTCGTGGTGACGAAGGGACAGAGCGTTCCCGAGGAGATGATTCAGGCGTCGCGCGCTCGCGGGGTGCCGATTCTTCGGAGCGCACTTAAGACCGCCGAGTTCTACGCACGCGTCAAGCCTGTGATCGCGGAGGAATTCTCGCCGACGACGACGCTGCACGGCTCGCTCGCAGATGTCTACGGCGTCGGGCTCCTTTTCGTGGGGCAGAGCGGCATCGGGAAATCGGAGTGCGTGCTCGACCTCGTCGAGCGCGGCCATCGCCTCGTCGCCGATGATCTCGTCATCGCGACGCGACGCGGCCACGACATCATCATCGGGCGCGGCCACGAGATGCAGCGACATCACATGGAGATTCGCGGCGTCGGGCTCGTCGATGTTCCGGCGATCTTCGGCATCCGCTCCGTGCGGCTGCAGAAGCGTATCGAGGTGATCGTGAAGCTCGAGGCGTGGGACAAGGCCGACGCGCTGGACCGCACGGGGCTCGACGAGACGACGACCAACATTCTCGACGTGCCGATTCCCACCGCGGTGATTCCGCTGAATCCCGGCAAGAACATCACGGTCGTCGCCGAGGTCGTGGCGATGAGCCACCTCCTTCGCTTCAGCGGCATCAACTCCGCCGAAGCGTTCAACGAGCGGCTGATCGGGCGCATGCGCACGGCCGCGAATGTACGCCAGTATCTGGCGGAAGACGATGAGTGATCCGGTATCGATCGTGCTCGCGCACGGGAAGCTCGCCGAGGGGCTCGTCTCCGCCGTGGAGCAGATCACGGGGATGGGAAACCGCTTCGTGGCGATGTCGAACACGGGCTATAGCGGTGCTGAGCTCGAGCAGCAGCTGCGCGCCGTAGTCGAGGAGACCGGCGCAAAGGTGGTCTTCACCGACTTGCCGGCCGGCAGCTGCAACATCGCCGCCTTCCGTCTGCTGCGCGACCGAGAGGTTATAGTGGTAAGTGGGGTGAATCTGCCGACGCTTCTGCACTTCGTCACGCATCCGCAGCTGTCACCCGAGGAAGCGGCGACGGAGGCGGTCGAGCGCGGCGCTCCGACGCTCAGGGTGACGCTCGGGACGCCTCGTGGCAATTGAGCTCTATCGCATCGATGACCGGCTGATCCACGGACAGGTGATCGTCGGCTGGGGACAGCCGATGGGACTCGCCTTCCTCGTGCTGGTCGACGACGAGGTGGCGCGGAGCGAGTGGGAGCAGGAGCTCTATCGCATGGGCGTACCGCCGGAGCTCGATGTGATCTTTGCATCGGTTGCGGACGCGACGACGAAGCTCGATGAGTGGAACCAGGAGAAGCGCCCGGGAATTCTACTGACGTCGGACATCGAGACGATGGTGCGACTGGTCGCCGCAAAGAACTCGATACGTGCCGTCAACCTCGGCGGCATTCATCATCGCGCGGGACGTGTCGAGCGGCTGCGCTACCTCTATCTCACCGGCGACGAAGTACACGCGCTGCTCGAGCTCGAGCGGCGCGGAGTGGCAGTCACGGCGCGAGACGTGCCTGCGTCGCGGCCCGTTCCATTGAGCTCACTGCTGGAAGGAAAAGGCGAGGCGGGCGACGCATGACGATCACGATGATTCTCGAGTTCGCACTGCTCGGGGCGGTTCTTGGTCTGGACGTGGTGAGCTTCCCGCAGGCGATGTTCTCGCGTCCCATCGTGGCCTCGACGCTCGCGGGCACGCTTGGTGGTAGTGCAGGCGATGGGCTTCTCGCGGGCGTCTTCCTCGAGATGATGGCGCTGGAGACGCTGCCGGTGGGCGCGTCGCGATATCCGGAGTGGGGAACGGCGTCCGTCGTGGGGGGCGCGCTCTACGTGTCGCGCCACGGAGACGCGACGAGCGCGCTGCTGTTCGCGATGCTTGGTGCAATGATCACCGCGTGGGTCGGAGGCTGGAGCATGTATGTGCTGCGACGGTTGAACGGACGGTGGACGAAGCGCGCGCTCCCCGCTCTCGAGGCGGGGGACGCGAGCGTCGTCACGTGGCTGCAGATGCGCGGGCTCGGCGCCGATCTCCTGCGCGGCTGCGCGCTCACTGCACTCGCGCTCACGCTGCTCGTTCCACTCACCACCATCGCGGTCGCGCAAGGCCACGGCGACTCGGCGACGATCCGCGCCGTGCTCGTTGCCGTCGCCGCATCGATCGCCGGCAGCGCCGCGTGGAAGCTGTCGCACGGGTCGAAGCACGGCCCGTGGTTCTTCGTCGGAGGGCTCGCGATCGGTTTCGCGCTGCTGCTGCGCGCCTGATGGACAATCCCACTGTGCGCCCGCTGCCACTGCTCACCGCGAGCCGCATGTTCATCCGCATGCTCGCCGTCCAGGCGTCGTGGAACTACGAGACGATGCTTGGCACCGGCATCGGCTTCTCCGTCGAGCCTGCGCTGCGCGATCTTCCCGGTGGCCGGACGGGCGAGCCGTACCGTGCGGCGCTCGCGCGCGAGACGCACTACTTCAACGCGCATCCGTATCTCGCTGCGGTTGCAGTCGGGGCGCTCGCGCGCGTCGAGCTCGACGGGAGTCTTCCGCCCGCGCAGATCGAGCGCTTCCGCATTGCGCTCTGCGGTCCGCTCGGTTCCGTCGGCGACCGCCTCGTGTGGGCGGGATGGCTGCCGTTCACGGTGCTCGTCGCGCTGCTCGCCTATGGGCTTGGCGCGGGCCCGGTGGTGGTCGTCACGCTCTTTCTCCTGCTCTACAACGCCGGGCATCTGGGGCTGCGCGCGTGGGGGCTGCACACCGGGTGGACACACGGCAAGCGCGTCGCGGGCTCGCTCGCGACCCCGATTCTCCGTCAGGGACCCGAGTATCTCGCGCGCGCGGTGATGGGGTTGTGCGGCCTCGCGCTGCCGCTCGCCGCCGCGCGCATCCTCGGGCACTCCGACATGCCGCTGGCCACCGAAGCACGCCGGACTATCCTCGGCGCGCACGCGCTCCTCTTTCTACTCCTCGCGGTCGCGGCGCTCCTCGGCCTCGCCCTCGTCAAGCTTCATGGCCGGATCGATGGCTGGCGCGTCGCACTCCTGATCGTCGTTCTCCTCGCTCTACACTCGGTTGCCACATGATGATGGAACGCACGGTCGAAATCGTGAACAAGAACGGCCTGCACGCGCGCCCCGCCGCCGAGATCGTGAAGCTCTCGTCGAAGTTCAGGAGCGAGATCACCATCGTTCGCGATGACCTCGAGGTGAATGGCAAGAGCATCATGGGAGTCATGATGCTCGCTGCGGAATTCGGCTCGAACATCCTCGTGCGTGCGAACGGGGACGATGCCGAGCAGGCGCTCAATGCGATTGCCAATCTGGTTGCGGCCAAGTTCGGAGAGCGGTAACAGTGGATCGCCGCCTCACCGGTATTTCCGCGTCACCCGGCATCGTCGCCGGGCCTGTCTACGTGCTCCACTGGGAAGTTCCGGAGGTGACGCAGCGGATCGTGTCCGACGAGGAGATCCCTGCAGAGATCGATCGCTTCAACCAGACGCTCGTGCGCGCGCGCGACCGCCTGGAATCCGTGCGCCGGCGCGCCGCGCATCACGCCGGTGAAGAGGAGGCCAGGATCTTCGAGGCGCAGATTCTGATGATGCAGGATACCGAGATGATCGGCCGCGTAGAGGCGCTCATTCGACAGAATCTCGCGGCGGAGTCCGCGTTCGAGATCACGATGCTCGACCTGCGCCAGCACTTCGCGCGTCACGCGTCGGCGATGATGCGCGAGCGCGTCGGCGATCTCGCTGATGTGCAGATCCGGATTCTCTCGCTGCTGCTCGGCCTCCCGGACCACGACCCCGTTGATGTACCGAAAGGCGCGAACGCGATTCTCGTCACGCACGATCTGACGCCGAGTCTCACCGTGCAGCTCGACCGCGAGGCGATCGCCGCCATCGCGACCGACGCCGGCACACGCATCTCGCACGTCGCGATCCTCGCGCGCTCGCTCGGAATTCCCGCGGTCGTCGGCCTGCGCGACGCCACGAGCCGACTGCGGACCGGCGAAATGGCTATCCTCGACGGAGCCGCGGGTACGATTTCCGTGAATCCGACCGCCGACGAGATCCGTCACTTCAACGAGCGCTCGAAGCGCGAGGCGAAGCTCACCGAGGAGCTCGAGCTGCTGCGCAGCGCCGAGGCGATAACGCTCGACGGGGAGCGGCTCGTGCTGCGTGCGAACGTCGATTTTCCGGAGGAAGCGGAGTTCGCGGCGCGCAGCGGCGCGGACGGCGTGGGGCTCATGCGCACGGAGTTTCTCGTCGTCGGCCGCTCGACGATGCCGGATGAAGAGGAGCAGTTCCGTTCCTATAAGAAGGTGGCCGAGTCGTTCAACGGCGCGCCCGTCGTCATTCGCACGTACGACATCGGCGGCGACAAGCTCCCGGTCGGCGGACATCCCTCCGAGGCGAATCCGTTTCTCGGCTGGCGCGCGATCCGCATGTGCCTCGACGAGCCGGACATGTTCAAGGTGCAGCTGCGCGCGCTCATGCGCGCCGCGTCGTTCGGCGATGTGCGCATCATGCTTCCGCTGGTCGTCACGCAGGATGAAGTGCGGCAGACGCGCGCACTGCTCGCGGAGTGCTCCGCCGAGCTCGAGGCGCGCGGGCTCGCGCACAGGAAGGACATCCCGGTGGGTGTGATGATCGAGACGCCGGCTGCCGCCGTGTCGGCCGACAGCTTCGTTGGCGATGCGTCGTTCTTCAGCATCGGGACAAACGATCTCACGCAATACACGCTCGCGATCGATCGCGGGAATGCGAACATGGCGCCGCGATTTACGCCGCTGCACCCCGCGGTGCTGCGGCTCATCCGGCGGACGGTCGAGGTGGGCGACGCGAACGGCATCGAGGTCACGGTGTGCGGGGAGATGGCATCGCAGCCCCTCACGGCCTTCGCACTCATCGGCCTCGGCGTACGCAGCATGAGCGTGTCGCCGCGGTCGGTAACGCTGCTCAAGCGTCTCGTGCTCGGCACCACGGCGACGGTCGCCGCCGAGGCCGCGAGGCAGGCGATGGAGTCGCGCACGGCCGCGGCCTCCGAAGCCCTTATTCTGCGCGCCTTTACGGACACCTTCGGCGAGGTTGCCGAGCTGCTCGACGGGTTGCCACACGCGATGTGAGCTCGGTAAAATTCAGCTCCACCGTTTCGGCCCGAAGGCAGTGGTCTCCCGCCTGGGCTGAGCAGCGCACGTACCCTTGCCGCCCCCAATGAACAGCTTCGTTTTTACCTCCGAATCGGTGACCGAAGGTCACCCCGACAAGATCGCGGATCAGATCTCCGATGCGGTGCTCGACGCGATCCTCGCGTCGGATCCGGATGCGCGCGTTGCGTGCGAGACGCTGGTCACTACCGGACTCGCGTGCGTAGCCGGGGAGATCACGACGAACACCTACGTCTCGATCCCCGATATCGTCCGCGGCACGATCTCGTCGATCGGCTACAACGACGCGAGCTTCGGTTTCGATGGAAAGACGTGCGCGGTGCTCAGCACGATCGATCGCCAGTCGCCAGACATCGCGCAGGGTGTGGATACGGGCGGCGCTGGCGATCAGGGGATGATGTTCGGCTACGCCTCGGACGAGACGCCCGAGCTCATGCCGATGCCGATTCAGCTCGCGCATCGCATCACGCAGGCGCTGGCCGAGCGACGGAAGTCG
Organism: Gemmatimonadota bacterium; assembly: GCA_030854615.1. Classification (GTDB taxonomy): domain Bacteria; phylum Gemmatimonadota; class Gemmatimonadetes; order Gemmatimonadales; family Gemmatimonadaceae; genus FEN-1250. The sequence goes on along the minus strand of JALYSW010000225.1, from coordinate 10,047 downwards.
GGCGCGCTGCCATGGCTGCGTCCCGATGGTAAGGCGCAGGTAACCGTGGAGTACGAGGGCGGGAAGCCGGTACGCGTCGGAACCGTGGTGGTCTCGACCCAGCATGCGGAAACCATCGCGACCGACGAGCTGCGCGCATCGATCATCTCCGAAGTGATCGAGCGCTCAATCCCGCCGGAGCTGCTCGCCGACGATGTGAAGTACTGGATCAACCCGACGGGTCGCTTCGTCGTCGGGGGTCCCCAGGGCGACGCCGGACTCACCGGACGCAAGATCATCGTCGACACGTACGGCGGCTCCGCGCGGCACGGCGGCGGTGCGTTCAGCGGCAAGGATCCGTCGAAGGTCGATCGCTCCGCCGCGTACGCTGCGCGCTGGGTCGCGAAGAACGTCGTCGCCGCAGGATTTGCGAAGCGCTGCGAAGTGCAGCTCGCGTACGCAATCGGCGTCGTCGAGCCGGTGAGCATCATGGTCGACACGTTCAACACGTGCGCGATTCCCGAAGAGCGCATCCGTCACGCGATCCGCGAGGTCTTCGATCTGAGCCCTCGCGGGATCATCAAGGCGCTCGGACTCCGCTCGCCGATCTATCGCCGTACGGCGTCCGGCGGCCACTTTGGCCGCTCCGCCGTGACCGAAAAGGTGGGCGGCGCCTCTCACACGTTCTTCACGTGGGAGCGCACCGATCGCATCGACGATCTGCGCACCGCCGCCGAAAGCTCGCGCGCCTAGCGCTCAATTCTGACTTTCTCCTGGACTTACTGAATGGCTACGATCACGAAGGATGCGGCACCCGCGGCGACCTACGACGTGAAGGACCTCGGGCTCGCGGAGGCGGGACGCCGCCGCACCGAGTGGGCCGAGCGTTCGATGCAGGTGCTGCGGCAGGTCAAGGAGCGCTTCGCGAAGGAGAAGCCGTTCACCGGGCTGAAGATGTCGTGCTGCCTGCACGTCACGGCCGAGACGGCGAACCTCATGATCACGCTGAAGGCGGGTGGCGCTGACGTCGCGCTCTGCGCATCGAATCCGCTCTCGACGCAGGATGATGTCGCGGCGCACATGGTGAAGCACCACGACATCAAGGTCTTCGCGATCAAGGGCGAGGACAACGAGACGTACTACGAGCACATTCGCGCGGCGATCGCGCACGGTCCCGACATCACGATGGATGACGGCGCCGATGTCGTCGGCGCGCTGCACATGATCGCGCTCGGACGGCTCGACGATCTCCCTCCCGCGGTGCGTAAGTGGGTGGAAGGGATGGACGCCACCTCGCGGAAGGCGCTCCTCGACAAGGTCATCGGCAGCACCGAGGAGACGACCACCGGTGTCATCCGCCTCAAGGCGATGGCGAAGGAGGGAATTCTCCGCTTCCCGGTGATCTCCGTAAACGACTCGTTCACGAAGCACCTGTTCGACAACCGCTACGGCACGGGCCAGTCGACGATCGACGGCATCATTCGCGCGACGAATCTGCTGCTCGCGGGGTCGACGTTCGTCGTCGCCGGCTACGGATGGTGTGGGCGCGGTGTCGCCTCGCGCGCACGCGGGCTCGGCGCCAACGTGATCGTCACCGAGATCGATCCGCTGAAGGCGCTCGAGGCCGTGATGGACGGCTATCGCGTGATGACGATGGAAGACGCAGCGCCGATCGGCGATATCTTCTGCACGCTCACGGGGAATCTCCACGTGTTGCGCGGCGAGCACTTCTCCGCGATGAAGGACGGCGCGGTGATCTCGAACTCGGGGCACTTCAACGTCGAGATCAATATCGATGAGCTGCAGTCGCTCGCCGGTGGAAAGTCGCGCGAGGTTCGCCCGTTCGTCGAGGAGTACGTCATCGGCAAGAAGCGCGTCTTCCTGCTGGGCGAGGGACGGTTGATCAACCTCGCGGCGGCCGAGGGACATCCGGCGAGTGTGATGGACATGAGCTTCGCGAACCAATCGCTCGGCGCGGAGTATCTCGTGAAGGAGCGCAAGTCGCTCGCGAACGATGTGCATCGCGTGCCCGAGGCCGTCGATCGCGAGATCGCGCGGCTCAAGCTCCAGGCGATGGGCTCGAACGTCGACATTCTCACGGCGGAGCAGGTGAAGTATCTCGCTTCGTGGGACATGGGAACCTGATCCGGTGCAGGGCGGTGCCGCAGCGGCGCGAAACGGCCTCGAGCGGGAGATGAGATGATCGAAGTAAGCGTTGCCAGGCTCGGGCTCGACAGCGTGTCGAGTTCGTACGTCGTGATTCTGCAGGAGAAGGGCGGTGACCGGCTGCTCCCGATCTGGATCGGACAGCCGGAGGCGGAGAGTATCGTGATGGAGATGAACCACATCCATCCGCCCCGCCCGCTGACGCACGACCTCTGCAAGCGGCTGATCACGGGGATGGGCGCCGTGCTGAACCGCGTGCAGATCACGAAGGTGCAGGACAACACGTACTTCGCGGAACTGCACTTGCTGCGCGGGGAGGACATGTTCCAGATCGACGCGCGCCCGTCCGACAGCATCGCGATCGCGCTTCGTTTCTCGGCGCCGATCTTCGCGCAGGAGTCGCTGCTCACGGCGATCGAGGTCCAGGATGCCGAGATCGGCGGTGCGATCGAGGACGACGACGATGACACGCCGATCATCCCCGAGGAGCCGCGCGATGTGAGTGTGGAAGCGCTCAAGGAGTATCTCGAGAAGATGCGCCCCGAGGATTTCGGGAAGTTCAACTTGTGATCGAGGCACACCGGACGCCGGTGCGGCGAGTGGGGGCGGTCGTGCGAAGCGGCCGCCCTTCGCGTGTCGCGCGGCGCGTGCTCACCGCGTGTGCGCTGCTCGTATCCGGTGCTCCACACGCGGTGCGCGCGCAAAGCGGTGCTCTCCCCGCCGGCACGATCGGACCCGTCGCCAGTACAGTGGATGGCCGCGTCATGCGGCCGCGACTCAAGTCGCTCGGGCCGGTGGGCGGCGTCTGGGTCACGATCCATCGTGTCGCCTCCGACAGCGCCGGCCCGCTCGACTCCATGCGCACGCGCGCCGATGGCCGCTTCGCGTTCCACTATGCACGCTGGGGGAAGGACGCGATCTACTTTGCCTCCGCGTCGTATTCCGGGATCGCCTACTTCTCTCGCCCGCTGACATCGGCGCACGCAAGCGGCGATGATGCAGGGATCATCGTCTTCGACACGACATCGATTCACTTTCCGCTCGCGATCAAGGGACATCACATCGTGATCTCGTCGCCGGCGGTGGACGGATCGCGCGAGATCGTGGAGGCGTACGAGATCGCGAACGAGAGCGATCAGACGCTCGTCTCGCCGGACGATGCGCATCCGACGTGGACGGCGCCGTTCCCCCTGAATGCGTCGAACGTGCAGGTTGGCGAGGCGGACGTCTCGTCGGCGGCGATCAGCGCGGTGAATGGGCGCCTGCGCGTGACTGCGCCCTTCGCGCCCGGCCTCAAGCAACTGTCGTTCTCGTATACGTTGCCGCAAAAGTCCTTCCCGCTGCAGATCCCGCTCGAGCACGAGGTGACGGTGCTGGAGTTGCTCCTCGAGGAGCCGAAGGCCGAGGCACGCGGCGCGAAGCTCAAGCCGCAGCAGCCAGCGACGGTGGAGCAGCGCATCTTCCAGCGCTATCTCGCTGCCGATGCGCCTGCGGGCTCGTCGATCGAGGTGCGGGTGCCCGTGATCGTGGCCGCGGCGAACACGCGCGTGTATTGGGAGATCGCCGGCGCGCTCGCCGCGCTGATGGCGGCGGGGCTCGGCGCGTGGTATGCGCGCGCGCGACGCAAACGCGCGACCTTCTCGGCGACTCGCGGCGCGAACGCTCCGACCCAGACGGAATCACTCGCGCGCACGATCGCCCAGCTCGACACGGAGTTCGAGCAGACCGCCACCGAAGATGCGGGCGCGCGGACCGCCTACGAACAACGCCGCCGCGAGCTCAAGCGCGAGCTCGCGACTTCGCTTGACTCGGGCGGTCGTTCGATCTAGCTTCGTTTTCAGATTCTGATTTCCAGCGGATACGGGTCACGGAAGCCGGTGTAACTCCGGCGCGGTCCCGCCACTGTAACGGGGAAGTGCAGCGCTCGATCGCCACTGGCATGTGCCGGGAAGGCGAGCGCAATGCCCGAAGCCAGGAGACGCCTCGCGTCCGCGCCACACGTTCAGTCCCTCGGAGTAAGGGCTGGTGGCGACGAGCGCGTCCATCCCATACGCTCCGTCGCAGCCGGGCACCTTCTCCGCGGAGACAGGTGCCCGTTTTTTGCGCGCTCTCATCCGCTCGCTCGCCGCTGCTGGTTTTTCTCTTTGTGCGCTCCTCGCGTGCGGCGAGACACGCCCCGCGCTGCCATCGCGCCACGTCGATGACTTCGGGGCGAGCATCGAGGCGGGAACGGTCAGCGCCCCCGCGCGCATCGCGTCGCTCAATCCGGCGACCACCGAGCTGCTTTTCGCGTTGGGCGCCGGCCCGCGACTCGTTGCGCGTACGACGTGGGATGTGTGGCCGGAGGCCGCCCGCGCGGTGGCCGATGTCGGCCCGGGACTCCATCCGAACGTCGAAGCGGTGCTCGCGCGGCACCCCGACCTCGTCGTGCTGTACGCGAGTACGGAGAACCGCGTCGCGGCGAACCAACTGCGCGCTGCCGGCATTCAGGTGATCGCGCTCCGCACCGATCGCCTCTCGGATTTCGCGCGGGCGACGCGCGAGATCGGCCGAGCGGTGGGCGAGAGTGCAAGCGCGGTGATCGTGATGGACACGATGCAGCGGACGCTCGCGCACGTGCGCGCGGCCACGCGCTCGCTGGACCACCCGACGGTGTTCTGGCATGTGTGGGACTCGCCGGTCTACACCATCGGCGCCGGCAGCTTCCTCGACGAGCTGCTCACCATCGCCGGCGGCACGAACGTATATGCCGATCGCCTCGAGCCGTCACCGCAGGTCTCGCTCGAGGACGTCATTCGGCGTGACCCGCGCATCATCCTCGCAGGCGCCGCGGGGAAACGATCGCTCACCGCGAGCCCCCTCTGGCAGGGCGTGCGCGCCGTGCGCGAAGGGCGGGTGCTCGTGGTCGACACCAATCTCGTCGGGCGACCATCGGTACGCGCGGGAGAGGCCGCGGCGTCGATCGCGCGCCTGCTGCATCCGGGAATCGTGCTGTGATCCCGGCATGAAATCCTCGCTCCTCTGGCTCGTGATCGCGATCGTGGTTGCGCTGCTTGCCATGGCCGCGATCGCGTACGGCGCCGTGCCACTCGACGCGCGCGCGGTGCTCGATGCGCTCTCGGGACGCGGCGATCCCGTCACGGTCGCGATCGTGCGCACGCTTCGCCTGCCGCGCGCGGCGCTCGCGCTCCTCGTCGGAGCGGGGCTCGGGATGGCGGGTGCGGCGTTGCAGGGCGCCCTCCGCAATGCGCTCGCTGAGCCATATCTCCTCGGCGTCTCCGGCGGTGCGGCGGTTGGCGCCGTCGCCGCGGTCGCGATCGGCGCGTCGGGGCCGTTCGTGCTGCCGCTCGCGTCCTTCGCTGGTGCGGCGCTCGCGATAGCCGTTACTCTCGGTGTCGCGCGTGCGAGCGGAGGACGAGCCGATCCGCGCGTGCTGCTCATGGCCGGCGTCATCGTCGGCGCGTTCGCGAACGCCGCGATTATGGTGTTGCTGGCAAATGCGCCGCCGAACGCTGTGCGCAACGCGCTCTGGTGGATGATGGGATCCGTCGCCGACGCGGGGTGGCTCACCGTCGGATGGCTGTGCATGTACGTCACCATCGGCGGCGCGCTCCTCCTCTGGTTTGCCCGCGATATCGATGTGCTCGCGCTCGGAGAGGAATCCGCGGCCGCCCTTGGCGTGGATGCAAACCGATCGAGCCGCACGATCTTTCTCATCGCCGCGCTGCTCTCTGCCGCAACCGTCGCCGCCGCGGGGCTCGTCGGCTTCGTCGGGCTCGTGGTACCGCATCTCGTTCGGTCGTTCGGCGTGCGCCGGCATCGCGCGCTCATCGGGGGCGCGGCGCTCGTTGGCGCGGGGCTCGTGGTCGCGGCCGATCTCGTCGCGCGCCTCGCACGTCCGCCCGGCGAGCTGCCGCTCGGCGCCGTCACGGCGCTCGTCGGCGTCCCGTTCTTCCTCGTGCAGATGCGGCGCCTCTCGTGATTATTTTTGAGGGCGTCGTCATTCGCTATCCGCGCGCAGCCGTTGCGGCGGTCGACTCCGTGTCGTTCGGTGTGCCGCGCGGCGCGCTGACGGCGGTCGTCGGTCCGAACGGCAGCGGTAAGAGCACGCTCATTCGTGCACTCCTCCGCCTCACGCCGCTCGCTGGCGGAGCGATCACCGTGGACGGCATGGCGCTCGCGCAGCTCGACCGGCGCGACTTCGCGCGACGCGTCGCCGTCGTCACCCAGCGCGAGGCCCTCGTGTTTCCGCTTCCCGTGTGGGAGTACGTTGCACTCGGCCGCCACCCACACGACAACCCCTGGGGAGCCTCAGCGATGCGCTCGGACGCATCGATCGGCGATGCGCTCGACCGCGCGGGCATCGACGCGCTCGCCGATCGCAGCACCGATGAGCTCTCGGGGGGAGAATGGCAGCGCGTCCGCGTAGCGCGAGCGCTTGCCCAGGGAGGGGAGGCGCTCGTGCTCGACGAGCCCACCACCTTCCTCGACATCGCGCATGAGATGGCGATGTTCGAGCTCTTCTCTCGCCTCGCGTACGACGGAATGGCGGTGCTCCTCGTGAGTCACCATCTCAACCTCGTCGCGCGCTTTGCCGACACGATGGTTCTGCTGCATCGAGGGCGTGTCGCCGCGGCGGGGACTCCCGCCGGCGTCATGCGCGTCGACATCCTCGAAGCCGTCTACGAATGGCCTCTGCTCATCACTCGCGACCCCGCGGTTGGCGCACCGGCGCTCCTGCCGCTCCGGAACGCCGCTTTACGATCTCCCACGCCCATTCCGTGAAATACGCTTTGAAGGCTGCGCGCGCGAGCGCGATGACGCTCGCATTCCTTGGCGCGATAACCAGTGCGCACGCACAGGCGAATACTCGCGATTCGACCGCGCACGATTCGACGACGCTGACTCCGGTGGTCGTGACGGCGACGCGACTGCGCAGCACCGCCGGCGCTGCCACGATGAGCACGACGGTGATCTCCGGCGATGATCTTCGCGCGCGCGGTGTGGTCACCGTGCTCGACGCGCTGCGCGAGACACCGAGCGTCGCGGTGGTGCAGGGAGGGTCGTTCGGGCAGCAGACGTCCGTGTTCCTGCGCGGCGGCCAGAGCAATTACGCGCAGGTGCTCATCGATGGAGTAGTCGTCAACGATCCAGGGGGCGCGATCGACTTCGCGAATCTCACCACGGACAACATCGATCGCATCGAGATCGTGCGCGGTCCTGCGAGCGTGCTCTACGGAGCGAACGCCGTCACGGGCGTCATCCAGATCTTCACCCGGCGTGGCGGCGGCGCACCGCGGCTCAGCGCGTGGGCGCGCGGCGGCACCTATGGTACGCACGAAGGACAGCTCTCCGCGCTCGGCGGCAACGAAACGGTGGCGTACTCGCTCGCGGTGGCGCAGCACAACACGGATGGCATCTACGACGTGAATAGTGCTGCACGCAACGGCACCTACAGTGGGCAGATGCGTCTCACGCCCGACGCACGTTCCGACGTTGGAATTTCCCTTCGCTACGTCGACGCCGGTGTGCACATCGCGACCAACGGCAATGGCGTGCCGAACGACAGCAACCAGATCCATACCGAGCGCCGCTTCATCGCATCGCTCGATGCCGGTCGTTTCCTCACCAGTCGGCTCGAGGCGCGTGCCTCGCTCGGCGCAACAGATGCCAATGTGCGCTCGGAGGATCGCCCCGACTCGCCCGGCGATGCGGACTACCCCTACGACACGCGCACGCGTACGTACCGGCGTAGCGCCGATGCGAGGCTCAACGTCACGATCGTACCGGATGTCATCGTGACCGGTGGCGGGTCCTACGAATCGCAGCGCGCACGCTCGACCGGAGCCGACGCACAGCATCGCACCGTCGGCGCGGGGTACGCACAGATCGCGGGGACCTCGTTGGCGCGGCTGTCGTACACTGGCGGCGTGCGCATCGACCACAACAGCGCGTTCGGCGACTTCACGAGCTACCGGGGCGGCGCGGCCTATGACTTCCCCTTCGGCACTCGTGTGCACGTGGCGGCGGGCTCCGCTTTTCGCGAGCCGACGTTCGAGGAGAGCTCTTCGACACAGCCGTTCGACGTGGGGAATCCCGACCTGCGCCCCGAGCGCACGCGAAGCTGGGAGGCGGGCCTCGAGCAGAGACTCGCGCACGGCCGTGCGTCGATCGCCGCGACGTATTTCAACCAGCGTTTTCGCGACATGATCCAGTACGATGGCTTCGCCGGGGCGAATGCGCCGAACTACTACAACCTCGCCTCCGCCACATCCGATGGCCTCGAGCTCACGCTGCACGTCGCGCCAATCGCTCCACTGACGCTGAGCCTCTCATATACCTACACGAAGACCCGTGTCACCAACGCCGGAATCGACAGCTCCGCTACCGCGAGCTTCGTCGAGGGGGAACGATTGCTGCGTCGTCCCTCGAATCTCGGTAGCGTCACTGCGTCCTACGCCTTCAGGCGCCCGGAGACATCGCTCCATCTTGAAGTGGCCACCGTTGGAGCCCGCGACGATCGCGATTTCTCCGACGACGTCACCTTCATCCCGAAGGCGGTGACACTGCCATCCTATACGACGGTCGCGCTCGCGGGCGAGCTCGGTGTTTTCTCGCGTGCGGGATCTCCCTCGCGCAACGTCGTGCTCACCGCGCGCGTCGAAAACCTCTTCGCCCGAAAGTATCAACAAGTATTCGGCTACGCGTCGCCGCGGCGGACGCTTCTCGTGGGTGCGAGAATCGGCGTGTCGAGATAGCTCCGAAATGGGGCGAACGGGGTAGCTTTGATGCATGCCCCTCGTCGAGACTGACGCGATCGTGCTGCACGTCTTCGATTATTCGGAGACTTCCCGCATCCTGCGTCTTGCGACGCGCGATGCCGGATTGCAGTCCGTGCTGGCGCGCGGGGCGCGACGTTCGAAAAGCCGCTTCGGCAGCGCCCTCGATCTCTTCGCCGAGGGGGCGGCCCAGCTCCAGCTGAAGGACGGACGCGATCTGCAGACGCTCTCCTCCTTCGACGTTACGCGCTCCCGCGCGGAGCTCGGCGAGGACATGGGACGCTTCGCCGGCGCGTCGTCGCTGGCGGAGCTCGTGCTGCGCTTCAGCGGCGCAGACGATGTCTCGGTCGCGCTCTTCGACGTGCTCGCCGATGCGCTGGACCGACTCGCGGCGGCGCAGGAGGAGATCGCCGTGGAAGCGACGCTTTCTGGCGCGTGGCGGCTCGTGGCGGAGATGGGCTTCGCGCCCACGATCGATACGTGCGCCGCGTGTCATGCGGCGATCGATGTCGAGGGCGATCTCCCCTTCAGCCACACCGCCGGGGGCGTCCTGTGCGAGCGCTGTGCGCGCCTCTATCCCGGCGGTCGCCGGCTTCCGCTTCCGGCGCGCAGCGCCATCGCGGCGTGGACGCAGGGGCGCAGGCTGGACGAGTGCGATTCGCGGGCTGGGAAGGCGCATCAGCGGCTCCTGCGTGAGTTCCTGCAGCAGCACCTGGCGGACGGCCGTCCGCTTCGCGCATTCGACGCCTGGGAGCAGGGCGCGCTGGTCGCGCGATGAGCCGTTGCAGCGTCGTCCGCCGCGTGCGGGTCGCGCGATGCGAATTGCTTGACACCCCTCAATCCCGTGTCTAAGTTCGCGTTGATTCGCGTTTCAAGGTCCCTTGGCAGGAGAGAGAGTAGCGCCGACATTCGTCCGCATGGAGAAGGCACATGAAGCACCGCTGGGCCGCACTGTTGACAGTGCTCGCCCTTGGCGCGCTCGTGCCGACTGCGGGGGCGGCGCAGGATTCCACCTCTGCAAAGCCTCCCCTTGAGCGCAGCCCCGGGTTCGAGCTTGGCCAGAACTACCCAAACCCCTTCAACCCGGCCACGACCATCCCGTTCACCCTTGGAGATCCGCCAA
>JALYSW010000217.1 GCA_030854615.1 Gemmatimonadota bacterium | reverse complement strand
GAGAGCGTGCCGAAAGCGACCACGCACATGCGCACGAGCTCGTCGGTCATCCACGACCGGCGCACGGGAAGCATGCGCGTGGCGGTGATCTCGAGCGGGGACGTCGTCATTGTAACTAGTGGACGCGTGGTGACTTAGCCGCGTCACGGTGCTTCCCGTCAGGACCCTCGCAGCACGTTCATCGGGTCGACCGCGGCCGCCCGCCGCGCCGGCAGCCAGCTCGCAACGAGCGCGACGGCCGCGATCAACGCGATGACGCCGAGGAACGCCACGGGGTCCGTCGTGCTCACGCCGTACACCAGGCCGGTGAGCAGCCGCGTGAGCGCAAGCGCGACGACGGCCCCAACGAGAATTCCAGCGATCGCGAGCGATGCGCCCTGTCGGAGCACCATGCCGAGCACATCGCCGCGCTGCGCGCCGAGCGCGATGCGCACGCTGATCTCGCGTCCACGTTGCGCGACGATGTACGAGATCACGCTGTACACGCCGAGCGTCGCGAGAAAGAGTGCGGCAGCGCCGAAGACGCCGACGAGGAGCAGCACGAACTTGCGATCGGCCACGGACGTCGACACGATCGATTCCATCGACCGCACTTCCGCGGCGACGTCGGGTCGAAGCTCGCGCACGATCGATCTCGCCGAGGCCATCACGGGCCTCGCGTCGCCAGCGGTCTGCATGACGACGTACATGCGCTGCGCGGCGTGCGCACGCTGCGGCAGATACGCATAGAACGTCGGCTGCGGCTCGGCGGCCAGACTCGCGTCGCGTACATCGCCGACCACACCGATAACTGTAAACGGCCGTAGGTCGCCGTCCATGTTTCCGTACTGAATGACCTTGCCGATCGGGCTCTCGTTCGGCCACTTCGCTTTCGCCAGCGACGCGCTGATCATGCCGACGTGCTGCGCATCGGGCGCATCGCCGTCACGAAAGTCGCGGCCGCTGAGCACCGGGATGTTCATCGCGTCAAAGTAGTTGCCGTCGACGACCTGGAAATTCGCGTAGCCAGTGCGCGCGGGATCCTTCAAGAGCTCCGGAATCCTTTCCGGCTCGAGCTTCTCGGCAGTGCTGGTCATGATGATGTACGCACCGTCGGCAGCGCCGCCGAGCAGCGGGAAGCCGTTCGACGCGCCGACCTTCCGCACGCCGGGAATCGCGGCCGCGCGCTCCATCACGTCGGTGTAGAACGCCACGCGCCGTCGCGCCGCATCGTCGCCCGACTCGTACGGAAGTGTGGCGTCGAGGATCACCGCATGGTCGGTGCGATAGCCTGGGTGCACGTCGAGCAGGCGCACGAAGCTGCGGCTGAGGATTCCGGCGCCGATGAGGAGCACGACCGTCAGCGCCATCTGGCTCACGACGAGCGACTTCCGGATGCGCGCGCTCGCGACGGTCCCGGCCTGCGTCCGCTGCGACGACGCCATCGATTTCCGGATGTCGCGGCGCGTCCCCTGCCAGGCCGTGAGCAGCCCCATGCCGAGTGCCGCGAGCAGCGAGACGCCGATGGCGAAGAGCAGCACGAGCACATTCATCCTGATCTCATCGACGCGCGGCAGCTTCCCGCTCTGGAGCCCGACGAGCACGCGTATGCCCGCTGCCGCCAGCGCGATGCCGACCACGCCTCCCGTGATCGAGAGCAGCGCGGACTCTGTGAGCAGCTGCTGCACGAGCCGCGACTGGCTCGCGCCGAGCGCCACGCGCACACTCAGCTCCTCACGGCGAATCGACATGCGCGCGACGAGGAGATTCACCACGTTCGCACAGGCGATGAGCAGGAGAAACGCGGAGGCGCCGAGCAGCACGAGCAGCGCGGTGCGGCTGTTGCCGACGAGCTGTTCACGAAGGGTGACCGCATTGGCGTCGGACATGTAGCTGTCGTCGCCGTACTCCTGTTTCATCCGGCGCGATAGTGCGCTGATCTCTCGCGCGGCCTGTGGCAGCGTGACGTCGTCGCGCAGTCTCGCGAGCACGCGCCATCCTCCGGATGAGCGGCTGTGATTCACCTCGTTTGCCGGATGCGGGAGCCAGATCTCGTTCCCCGCGGGATAGTTCATCGTTGCGGGCATCACGCCGGCGATCGTGACGAGCTTTCCATCCAGCGTCATCGTGCGCCCGATCGCAGCAGCGGCTCCGCCGAACTGTCTCTGCGCGAAGCCGCTACTCACCACCGCCTCCGGCGTGGCACCCGCCTGCATCTCGGCGTCGCCGAACGCACGGCCTGCAGCGGGCGTCAACCCGAACACCGGAAAGAAGGCGCCTCGTACGTATGCCACTTGCGCACGTACCGGCTCGGCCAGTCCGCTCACCGGTATGGTGAACGCCGCCGATGAAATCGCCATGCTCGAGAAGGTGCGCGACTGGGACTGCCAGTCTTCGAAGTTCGGCTCCGAGGCGCTGATGTTCTTGCCGTTCTTGTCGAGTGGAAGCAGCTGCACGATTCGATCGGAGCGCGGGTATGGCAGCGGCTCCAGAAGCACGCCATTCACGACGCTGAAAATCGCCGTCGTCGCTCCGATGCCAAGCGCGAGCGTGAGCACCGTGATGAGGAAGAATCCGGGCGTTCGGCTAAACGAGCGCGCGACATAGCGAAGATCCTGCAGCATTGAATCCATCGTTCGGCCCGCCATCGAGGGAGTCGCGGCTTCGATCGCGCGCGAGGGTTTGGAGCACTCCGATGTCACGCCATACGAGCCGGTGCGCGTTTAGTTCCAGCGCTCCGCGGCGAGCGTGGTTCGGCGAGCCGCTTGCTCCCTAGTAATCCACCGGCCGCAGGTAGCTCTCGCCGATCGCGGTCCCGCTCAGCATCGCCACGGTCGACATGCGGCGCTTCCAATGCGTCGAGTCGAGCCGCTTCCGCACCACATTCACCTCGGCAGCGTCGAAGCCGCGTGCAAGGAGCTCGTCGGGCGAGAAGCCGCTGAGGATCCAGTGGAGGATGCGATCCGCGCGGTCGTAGCTAATGCCGAGATCGCCCTCGTCGGTCTGCCCGTGCACGAGATCCGCGGTGGGCGGCTTGTCGACGATCGGCGCGGGGACGCCGAGGTGCTGGGCGAGCGCGAAGAGCTGCGTCTTGTAGAGATCGCCGATGGGATTGATCGGCGGCGCGTCGTCGCCGTGCCAGGTGAAGTAGCCGAGCAGCCGCTCGGTCTTGTTGCCGGTACCGAGTGGAAGCGCCTTGTAACGCGCGCCGAGATCGAAGGTCGCGATCATGCGCATGCGCGCCATGACGTTGCCGCGACGCGTCGCGTCTGCCTTGGGCTCGTTTTCGAGATAGCCATCGACTGCGGCACTGATGTCGATGGTGCGGCTCTCGATGCCCAGTGCATCGATGACGAGCTGCGCGTGGTCGAGACTCTCGGGGCTCGACGTGCGATAGGGTAGACGCACACCGATGACGTTCTTCGCGCCGATCGCCTTCGCGGCGAGATAGGCAGTGACTGCGGAGTCGAGGCCTCCCGAGATGGCGACGATTGCCTTCTCGAAGTGGCGCTGCGCGAGTTCGTTGCGGATGAACGACGTGAGCCACGCCTCGGTGAGCGCGCCATCGATTGCGAGCGGGGACGGCGCCCCGTTCTCGATCACGCCGACCTGCACGACGTCGATGTCTCGCGCGCGCGGGGCGCTCTTTGCGCCGGACTTCTTCGGCGAGGCCTTCTTCGGCTTCGGCGCCGGATCGTATTCGAGCGCGGCCGGCGTCTCCGCGCGGATCTGCTCGAGGTTGTCGATCAGATGCGGCATCGCCGTTTGCAGATCCGCGAGCAGCGGCATCTCGGAGCGCGCGCGGGCGAGATCGTCGAGGTCGATCGGGATCGAGACGAGCGCCTCGCGCCAGAGCGGCCCGCGCACGCGAACCTCTCCGTTCGGACCCGCGATCGTGGCGCCCCCGGGAAAAGATTTTCCCCCTTCGTTCGACACCAGATTCACGAACGACACGAACACCCCCTGCT
>JALYSW010000213.1 GCA_030854615.1 Gemmatimonadota bacterium | reverse complement strand
CTTCTGCTCGGCGCTGCATCAGGAGATGCAGGGATATGTTCGCGTGTCTCCGGCCGGATCGAACGTGCCGCTCATGGCCAATACGAGCAAGAGCTCGCAGAGTGCGCAGGCGAAGATCGGCCCGTCGACTCCGGCTATGGACATGGCGGGTGCGAAGCCCGGAGTTCGATGACGAGTGCCGTACTGTCCCCCTCGCGTGCGGGTGGTTTGGGCACACCCGCGCGCGCGCGGCCGCGACTGTGGCGGGGTCTCACCGTGCTCGCGTCGCTCTGCCTCATTGGGTTGTACTTCGTTCCGCTGTGGCGCGTGCAGCTCGTCGCCCCGCAATATCCCGAAGGGCTGGGCATGCGCATCAGCATCAATAACGTGTCGGGCGCGACTCCGAACGATCTCGACAATATCAACGGGCTCAATCATTACATCGGCATGAAGCGGATCACGCCGGACGCGATCCCCGAGCTGCGGATCATGCCATGGATCGTGGGCGTGCTCATCGTGACTGGACTGCTGGTGGCGGTCATAGGGCGCCGAGTCCCGCTGTATGCATGGAGTGCAACATTCATCGCGGCCGGCGTGGCGGGGCTGGTGGATTTCTGGCGGTGGGAATACGACTACGGCCATAACATCGACTTCGAGCACGCCATCCTCAAAATTCCGGGGATGACGTATCAGCCCCCGCTCATTGGGGTCAAGCAACTGCTCAACTTCACTGCGGTGTCGTGGCCCGACAGCGGCGGATGGCTGGCGTTCGCGGCGCTCGCGCTCGCGCTTGGCGCAGTGGTCGTCGCGTATCGTGCTCCGCGTCCGTCCCATGCCTAGCGGAAGCCTGGCGCTCGGCGCGATTGCCCTGATGGTGGTGGGGGGAGCGGCGCGTGCACAGGCGATGTCGAGGCCTGTTTCCGACTCGAATGTGCGCCTCGTGGTGAACGTGTCTCCCGCGGGGCCCGTGCGGACCGTGCGCGACGCGCTCGCCATCGTGTCGCGCGGCGGCACGATCATCGTGCATGCCGGAACGTACCGCGACAGCACGATCGTCGTCGCGAAGCCGGTACGCATCATCGGCGATGGCAACCCGCTGCTCGATGGTGAAGGGGCGTGGCAGATCATGACGATCACCGCGGACAGCGTCACCGTGCGCGGGCTCCACTTCGCAAATGTCGGCGTGGCCTTCACGGAGGATCTCGCCGCCGTGAAGGTCGTGCGCGCGAGCGACTGCGACATCTCGGACAACGTGATCGATGATGCCTTCTTCGGGATCTACCTGCAGGAGGCCTCGAACTGCCTGGTGCAGGGCAATACGCTGCACGCGTCGCACGTCCGCGATGCGACCTCGGGGAACGGAATTCATCTCTGGCACTCGCGAGAGATCACGATCGTCGGCAATCACGTCTCCGGACATCGCGACGGGATCTACTTCGAATTCACCCGCGAGGCGCACGTGCGTGACAATGTCAGTACCGACAACCTGCGGTACGGACTCCACTTCATGTACTCCGACAGCTGCGACTACGAGCGCAACGTCTTCCGGCACAACGGCGCTGGCGTCGCGGTGATGTACTCGAAGCGCGTGCAGATGACCGAGAACCGCTTCGAAGGCAATCGCGGATCGGCCGCATACGGCTTGCTGCTCAAGGAGATCGACGACAGCCGGCTCGAGCGTAACGTGTTCTCGAACAACACGACGGCGCTGGTGGCCGATGGCGCTACGCGTCTTCTCGCCAGCCGCAATAAGTTCGTCGACAATGGCTGGGCGCTCAAATTGCAGGCGAGCACTGCGGACGCCGTGTTCCGGGGGAATGATTTCGCCGGAAATACCTTCGATGTGTCCACGAACAGCCTGTCGAGCTCGAACACATTCAGCGGCAACTACTGGTCGGCATACGAGGGCTACGATCTCAATCACGACGGCGTGGGCGACGTGCCGCACCGGCCGGTGCGCCTCGCCTCCGTGATCGTTGCGCGGTACGAGCCCGCGCTCATTCTGCTTCGAAGCAACTTTTTCTCGCTCCTCGATGCGGCCGAGCGCGTCTTCCCCGCGCTCACGCCGGAAACGCTCGTGGACTCCACGCCGGCCATGCGGTGGGTACAATGACGCAGCCAATGATATGCATGCGGGGGCTGTCCAAAACGTTCGGCGCGCTGAATGTGCTCCGCTCGGTGAATCTCGATGTACGGCGCGGACGGGTGATGGCGGTCGTCGGCCCGAACGGCGCCGGCAAGACCACGCTCATCAAGGCGCTGCTCGGTCTTACGCATCCGGACGCAGGAGAGATCGTGATCGATGGCGTACCGGTAGGCCGCAGCGAATCGTATCGCGCCCGCATCGGTTATATGCCGCAGATCGCGCGCTACCCGGAAAATCTCTCGGGCGCGGAGCTCACTACGATGCTCCGCGACCTGCGCGGGCCGAGCGCAACGCTCGACCTCGAGCTCGTCGGGACATTCGGGCTGGAGACCGCGCTCGAGAAGCCGTTGCGCGTGTTGTCCGGCGGCACGCGACAGAAAGTGAATGCCGTAATGGCCTTTCTGTTCGCTCCCGATGTGCTCGTGCTCGACGAGCCGACGGCGGGACTCGATCCGCTGTCGAGCAGCATGCTCAAGGACAAGATCCTCGCCGCCCGTGGTGAGGGGAAGACGGTGCTCGTGACCTCGCACATCATGAACGAGCTCGAGGAACTCGCTGACGACGTTGCGTTTCTGCTGGAGGGTCGAGCGACGTTCGTGGGTACGCTCGATGAACTGAAGCGCATTACGGGCCAGCATTCGCTCGAGCGCGCCATCGCAATGATGATGCGGCGCGGCTGGATCGGGGAGGCGGCATGAACACCATTCTCAAGGTGCTCAAATATCAGGCGCGCGATGCGGTGCGTAGCCGGTGGCTCATCGCCTACGCCGCTTTTTTCATGCTCGTGACCGAGGGGCTGCTGCGGTTCAGCGGCGACCCGGCGAGGGCACAGCTCAGCCTCATCAGCGTTGTGCTCTTTCTGGTGCCGCTCGTGTCCATCGTGTTCGGTACCGTCTACCTCTACAACGCACGCGAGTTCATCGAGCTCTTGCTCGCGCAGCCGGTGAATCGCAGGCAGATGTTCGGCGGCGTCTACCTCGGCCTCATGATTCCGCTCGCCTCCGCGTTCGCGTTCGGTCTCGGCGCGCCTTTCGTTCTGCGCGGGATCGGCGCATCGACGGATGGCGCGCTCACCACGTTGCTGCTCGCCGGCGTGATTCTCACCTGTATCTTCACAGCGATCGCGACGCTCATCGCCATTCGGTGCGAGGATCGGCTGCGCGGCCTCGGGGCTGCCATCGGGATCTGGATGTCGTTCACGGTGGTCTACGACGGTTTCGTGCTCTTCATCCTCGCAGTGTTCTCGAATCACTCACTCGAGCACGTATCGCTCGGACTGATGCTGGCCAACCCGATCGATATCGCGCGCGTCGCGATGCTGCTACGCTTCGATGGGGCCGCGATGATGGGGTACACTGGCGCGGTGTTTCTCAATTTCTTCGGAACGGCACAGGGCGCGGTCGTGACGCTGGCCGCGTTGGTACTCTGGATCTCTGCGCCCGTGATGTTCGGATTGCGTGCCTTCCAGCGCAAGGATTTCTAATGCCCTCACTCTTTACCACTCGGGAGTCTCTCGTGAACAGCCATCGTGCGCTCATCGCTTCGCTACTCGTCGTCGCCGCCGTCACCGGGTGCGCCCGGAAGGACTCCGAATCGGAGCATCCCGCAGCGGGACCGGCGACTTCGGCCAGCGATGCTCCCTCAGTGGCGCCCACGGGCAAAGTGGTCGTCGTCGAGCTCAACAGCGACGCCAAGGGCAATTATTTCAAGCCCAACGACTTCGAAGTGCATCCTGGCGACGTGATTCGCTTCACGCTCAAGAGTGGGGTGCATAATGTGCACTTCCTGGCGGACTCCAATCCCGGCAAGAGCAACCTTCCCCCGGCAAGTGACATGCTCCAGCTCCCTGATCAGACGCTCGATATCCCCGTGAACTTCGCAAAGGGTCACTACTACTTCCAATGCGACCCGCATGTTGCCCTTGGCATGAAGGGCCACGTCGAGGTGGAGTAGCAGCGCCGTTACCCCATTCTGGAGCTTTTGATGCCAACGCTCACATGGCCGTACGTCCATCTGCTGATCAATCATTTTCCCGTGGTGCTCACATCCATGGGACTCATCGCGGCGATCGGCGCGCTGATTCTCGGGCGTCGTGGTCTGTGGCTCTATGCGATGGGGACGTTGACGGTGGCTGGGCTGAGCGTGTATCCGGTGCACTTCACCGGCGACCAGGCGGATCACGCGCTGCGCGATCCGTGGTACATCAAACAGGGCGTGATCGATGCCCACGACGACGCGGCAGGGATCGCCATGTTCGTGATCCTCATCGTTGGCGCGTTCAGTGCCTATGCTTGGTGGCGCGCGCTGAAGCGTCGCGAGGAGACGATTCCCGGATGGGTGCGGGCCGGCATCCTGATCGGCGCACTCGGCGGCTTCGGGACGGTCGCCTGGACGGCGTATCTTGGTGGAGAGATCATCCACGAGGCGCCCGTGCTCGGTCTGCCGACTGCGCCCGCGGGGCTTCCCCCTGGAATCGCTAGTCCGCCCCACGCCTCTACAAAGGATTAGCGCGCGACTCCCCGCCGGACCGATAGAATCACACAGGAAGGTGACCAATGCCGGATGTTGCCGACGTGATCTCGAATGGGCAGGGCCTGCCTGCCCGCACTGAGCCGCTCGCGATACATGCTCCGTCCCACGAGCTCGGTGCGAGCTTTCCGCTCCTGCTCGCACTCGCCGACGACGAGCTGTCCGTGGCCGCGATTCAGATGACGCTGGCGCTCGCGCGCGCAAGGGGCGCGATGCCGAGTGTCGTGCGGGCGCTCGGTGATGTTCGAGCGGCAGACGCGTCGCTGTCGCCGCTCGCGGGTCGCGTGGTGGAGGAGTACTTCGGCCCTGACTACGTGAACGCGTGCCGCGCCACGGTCGCCGCGCAGCTGGCATCCGTCGCGGGCGATGTGGGGTGGCCGCTCCAGGTCACCGACGAGGCACCGATAGACGCTATCGTCGGGCTGGCGAAAGCGCACGGTGCCGGGATGATCGTCATGGGGCTGCGCCACCATGGCGTGCTGCGGCGCGCACTCACACGAGATTTGCTCGCGGAAGTAGTACGGACGGCGCACGTGCCCGTGCTCGCGGTGCGGCCGGAGCTGAAGGAGCTGCCTCGACGCATCGTGGTGGCCGTGGACTTCGGCGGCGCGAGCATTCGCGCGGCGCACGTCGCTCGCCGATTGCTCGCGGAGGACGGCACGTTGTGTCTGGTGCACGTCACTCCAGCGAGCTCGGATGCCGTGCGGGAAGGGCTCGAACGCATCTTCGGCGATCTTGTTCCAGCGCCTGCGATGACGATGACGTCGGTCGTGCTGCATGGTGACGTGCAGTCGTCGATCGAGGGATGCGCGCAGGCGATGGACGCCGATCTGCTCGCGGTGGGCAGCGAGGAGCACTCGCTGCTGGACCGCGTGGCGAATGGCCGCATGTCGATGAAGCTGGCTCATTCCGCGCGGTGGTCGACGCTCATAGTTCCCGCGCGACACGACGGGTAAATGTTGAAGTCGCGGCAGATGCTCTCTCGGGTGCTCCGCAGCCTCGGTGTGCTGACCTGGCTCGCGCTGGCGGGAATCGCGGCGGGTGGCGGTGTCTGGCTCGCCAGTGCCGAGCTCGGGAATCGTATCTGGATGGTGATGCTGATAGCGACGGGAGGCGTCGTCGTCGTGCAGACCGCGCGCCGCGCATGGCACGGACAGTGGGCGTCCGATCTCGTCGCAGCCCTCGCGATCGTGGGGGCCGTGGCGATGGACCAGCCGCTCGCGGGGCTGATCGTCGTCGTAATGCAGACTGGAGGCGAAGCGCTCGAGCGCTTCGCCGAGGGGCGCGCGTCGGATGCGCTGCGCACGCTGGAGGCAGACCGGCCAATGCACGCGCACCTGCAGCGCGATGGCCGCGTGGTCGATGTCGCGGCGAGCGAGGTGCAGCCGGGCGACCTCGTCGTCGTGCGCCCCGGCGAGCTCGTGCCGTGCGACGGCGCGGTCACGGAAGGCACGGGTAGTCTGGATACCTCCCGTCTCACCGGCGAGCCACTTCCACAAACGATTGGCCCGGGATCGACGGTGATGAGCGGCAGCATCAATGGCGATCGCGCCTTCGTCATGCGCGCGACGGCCGACGCGGCGGCGAGTCAATACGCGCGGATCGTGGAGCTCGTACGCTCGGCGCTCGAGTCAAAGGCGCCATTTCAGCGACTCGCCGATCGCTATGCCGTCTGGTTCACGCCCCTCGCCATTCTGATCGCGGCTGCGGCAGCCGCGCTGACCCGCGACTGGAATCGCGCGCTGGCGGTGCTCGTGGTCGCCACCCCATGTCCGCTGATCCTAGCCGCGCCAATTGCTTTCATCGGCGGAATCAACCGTGCCGCGCGTCGTCAAATCATCGTGCGCAATGGAGGCGCGCTGGAACGACTTTCGCGCGTGACGGTGGGCGTCTTCGACAAAACGGGCACGCTTACGATCGGGAAGCCGACGGTGAGCGCGGTGACGCCGTCGCCGCCGTTCGACCGCCGCCACCTCCTGCAGCTCGCTGCATCCGTGGATCAGAGCTCGAGCCATCTGATGGCGCGTACGCTCGTGGACGCGGCGCTCGAAGAGAACCTTGCGCTCGAGTCGGTTCTTGATGCGACCGAGTCCCCGGGTGGAGGCGTGATCGGGCGTGTCGGCTCACGAATGGTCGCCGTTGGATCGCATGCGTTCGTGTCCGCGCTGGTGTCCGCCGCCGGCACCGGGGATGCGCCGATGCTGCCGATCGAGGGTTTGGTCGCGTACGTCGCGGTTGATGGCCGGTTTGCCGGAAGCGTGCAGTACGCCGACGCGCTCCGGCCTGGGGTGCGAACGATCCTCGAGGATCTCGCCTCGCTCGGCCTGCGGCGGCGCATACTCCTGTCCGGAGATCACGAAGGGAACGTGCGTACGACCGCGGCACTCTTGGGGATCACCGATGCCCGTGGCGACCTACTCCCGGGGGACAAGGTGGCGGTGGTTGACGAGCTCGTCGCCGCCGGCGACGCAGTCCTGATGGTGGGCGACGGCACCAACGACGCCCCCGCGCTCGCCGCGGCGACGGTGGGCATCGCGCTCGGCGGTCACGGCGGTGGGGTCACCACCGAGACTGCAGACATCGTGCTGCTCGTCGACGATCTCTCCCGTGTGGGCGATGCGATCCGCATCAGTCGCCGAACGATGTCGATCGCTCGTGAGAGCGTGTGGGTGGGCGTGACGCTCAGCGGAATCGCCATGGTGGTGGCGGCGTTCGGATACATCCCGCCAGTCACTGGAGCGCTGCTGCAGGAGGTCATCGATGTCGCCGTCATACTCAACGCGCTTCGTGCGAGCGTGCCATCACGGAATGCGGGAGCGGAGCATGCTGCAGCTTCGCCTGCCGATGCCCGGCTGCTTCACGCGTGATGAAGCGGTACGTCACTCCGAGAGGAGCCCCAGCTTGAGTGCGAACGAGATGTACTCGGCGCGATGCGTGAGCCCGAGCTTGTCGCCAATGCGCTGCTTGTAGGTGTCGACGGTTTTGGGGCTGATGAACAGCCGCTCGCCGATTTCCGGTGCGGAATAGCCCTGCGCCGTGAGCGTGAGCACGCTCTGCTCACGCTCGGTGAGACGCTCGAAGCGCGCGCGCTCGGCGGCGAGCGGATCCTTCCTGCCGATCCCCTGCGCCAGAATCCTGGCGGCGCTCGGCCGAATGAACATGTCGCCGCGCGCAACGGTGCGAACGGCGTCGACGAGTTCGAGATCGGCAGCGTTCTTCATGAGGTAGCCGGACGCTCCTGCTTCGAGCACCGGGATCAGGTAGTCCTCCTCGGCGTGCATCGTGAGGATGAGCACGCGCGCGCGAAGGTGCTTTGCGACCATCTCTCGCGTCGCCGATGCACCATCCATAATGTCCATCGAGAGGTCCATGATCACCACGTCGGGATCGACGCGCTCGGCGAGCGCAACGGCATCCGCGCCGTTCGAGGCCTCGCCAACGATCTCGATATCGCGCGATGCGCCGAGGACGGCTTTGAGTCCGGCGCGCACGACGGCGTGGTCATCGACGAGAATAACGCGAATCGGCACTTCACTCATTCGGAGTTTCCGTTGGCAGGCGAGAATTGGTGTTGCGCAGCGGCACGGTCGCGAGCACCGTGATGCCGCAGCCGACCCTGCTCGTAACGTGTAGCTCGCCCTCGACGAGCGCTACCCGTTCGCGCATGGTAAACAGGCCGATGCCGGCCAGCTCATGGATCGAAACCGATTCCATCATCCGTGATCTCGAAGCGGGCATTGTCAGCATCCGCCGAAGCGAGAATCTCTATTTGCTCCGCGGCCGGGTGGCGACAGGCATTGCAAATGGCCTCCTGCGCGACGCGATAGAGCACAGACGCCGATGCCGCGGGGATGGCCTCGTCGATGCTCTCGCGCGCGATCACGTCGACGCGAGTCTGGTCGCCGGTGGTTTCCCGCGCGAGCTCGAGCGACGTGAGCCGCGCCGGCGCGCGGGAGACAGGCACGCCACCGTCGCCCTGGCGCGGATCCGCTCGGCGGCCTTCCTGCCTGCCGGCGCTCATGGGGTGAAGCCATGCGGCCGCAGAGCCGCGCGGATTCGGGGGAGGAGCCGCGACCAGCGTCGGGGATTCCCTCACGCCACGCCGGTGCAACCCTCAGAAAAGTTCAGCGATCACCCGACAGACCCCACCGCCTGCGATTTCTACTTTCCGATGCAGAACAATATCGGGGAGCAAAATGATGGGTACACAGATGCTGGCAGCCTTGATCACTACTGCCGCACTCACGGCCACCGGTGAGGTCGCCAATTACGCAACGCGCACACGGAAAGTCGCGCGCACGAACTTCGATAAGGTCATCACCGCCACCACACCGATGTACGACGCGGCGCTGCCGCCAATATCCGATGCGGGCATCAAGGAGTTTCGCATTCCGATCAGGGACGCGAAAGTCGAGATCGCGAATGGCGTGAAGTATCAGGGCAGGACGTTTGACGGTACGGTTCCGGGACCGGTCATTCATGTGCGGCAGGGCGACCTCGCGCGCATCACGGTCGTGAACGACGCCGGCATGCCACCCTCG
>JALYSW010000348.1 GCA_030854615.1 Gemmatimonadota bacterium | reverse complement strand
TGAGCCAGATATCGCCAGTGGACTGGTCGCGCGCTGTGTCGATGGTCGAGACGGTGTACACGATCGACTCGCCATCCGGCGACAATTGCGGTTCGCCAACCTCGGCGAAACGGCGCATGTCGGTGATCGTGAGCGGGCGCGTGGGCTCCTGGGCCCGCGCCGTCGCGAATGTGGCGGCGGCGACACACGCGGATGCGGCGAGGGCAGCCCGCGACGAGGGGGACGACATGTTTTGTGGGGGGAGAGGGGAGCGCGTAACGCGGATTGTACGGGTGCGCACGGGGCTCAGCAAGGCGGAGACCGGGCGCGCAGCCGCGGTAAGGGCCTCCGGACCCAGCGGTACGCGTGTTGCTTAGGTGTTGGACGTACTACTCACCCTCAGCGGGGGCTCGAACAATGCTTTGGACTCTGGCGGTCATTCTCTTCGTTCTGTGGATCCTCGGCTTCGGCGTGTTTCACGTCGCGGGCGGGTTGATCCATCTGCTGCTCGTCCTCGCGATCGTGGTCGTGCTGATTCGCCTGATCACGGGCCGTCGCGTCGTCTAGCGGTCGCGTGTAGGAACGAGGATCGAATGAACGTGAAGACCCGCGAGGCGAGAGCCACGCGGGTCTTTCGTCGTTCGCGATCGTGCTCTGTTCAGTGCGGATGGCCGTAGGGAATCGGCGGCCTCGTCGCTGAGCCAATACCGCCCCGCGGTGCAACTCGTCGGCAAGGGTCGCCCGCGTAAGGCGTGCTGCGGTGCTGTTTACGCGCGGATGACCCTGTTTCCGGCCGTCGCGGAGCGATAAGTTAGCCTTCTTCCCCCCCAGGAACCGTCCGATCGCTGCCACGCATCGCTACCCCGATAGCAACGTCTTCTACCGGAAGCTGACCCGCGACTTTCCCGAGATCGTGCGGGGCGAGGGATGCTATCTGTGGGACGAGCATGGCCGCCGGTATCTCGACGGATGTGGCGGAGCCTTCGTCGCCAACCTGGGGCACGGGGTGCGCGAGATCGCGGACGCCATCGGCGCGCAGGCCGCGAAGATCGCGTACGTGAACGGAACCGCCTTCACGTCCGAGCCCGCGGAAGCGCTCGCCCGTGAGCTGGCCGCGCTCGCGCCGGGCGACCTCGACCACATCTATTTCCTCTCGAGCGGCTCCGAGGCCGTCGAGGCCGCGCTCAAGCTCGCACGACAGTACTGGGTCGAGGCGGGACGTCCGCAAAAGCAGGAGATCATCTCGCTCGCCCCGGGCTATCACGGCAACACGCTCCTCGCGCTCTCCGCATCCGCCCGTCCGCACTACGCGACGTACTTTCGCGAATGGATCATCGACGTACATCGCGTTCCGGCGCCGCTCGCCTATCGATGCGCCTGTCGCGGAGCGGACGCCGCGTGCCCGGTGTGCTCGGGTACCGCGCTCGAGGCGAAGATTCTCGAGCTCGGTGCCGATCGCGTCGCCGCGTTCATCGCGGAGCCCGTCGGCGGCTCATCGACGGGTGCATCGGTGCCGCGCGGCGACTATTGGCGCACCGTACGCGCGATCTGCGACCGGCACGACGTCCTCTTCATCGCCGACGAGGTCGCGTGCGGCGCCGGTCGAACCGGTACATGGTCTGCGCTCGAGCCGTACGGTGTGACGCCGGACATCATGACGATGGGAAAGGGGATCGCCGGCGGATACGTCCCGCTCTCCGCCGTCGCGGCGCCACGCCGCATCATCGATGTGCTCGCGCGCGGCTCCGGCTCGCTCATGCACGCGCAGACCTTCTCGCATCATCCCGTGCTCTGCGCCGCCGGCCTCGCCACCGTCCGCTACCTCCGCGACCACGCGCTCGTCGCGCGCGCGGCGGAGATGGGGCGCGTCTTCCACGCGAAGCTCTCCGCGCTGCTCGATCTCCCGCACGTCGGCGACGTGCGCGGTCGCGGCATGATCGCGGGCATCGAGCTCGTGTTCGATCGCGAGACGCGCGCGCCGTTCCCGCGCCGCGCGAAGATCGCCGAGAAGCTCACCGAAGCCGCACAGCGTGCGAGGCTCGTCGTGTGGCCGAATACCGGACACGTCGACGGCGTTGACGGCGACATCATCATGCTGGCACCCCCCTTCATCATCGAGTCCGCGCAGATCGACGAGCTCGTCACGCTGTTCCGCGCAGCGTACGACGACTCCGTCGCCGGCGCGCTGGCGACGACCTGATCCCCACTCCGAGTGATATGACTGCCGCGACACTGCCGAAGATCACGTACACCTCGACCAACGTCGACCTCGATCAGTTCCACACACTCTTCGACGAAGCGATCGTGCGCGTGCGAGGGGCGAGCGGAAAGGAGTACCCGCTGTACATCGACGGGAAGGCCGTGCGCACCACGGCCGAGCAGATCGTCGATCGCTCGCCGATCGATACCTCGATGGTGCTCGGCACCTTCCACACCGCTCGCCCGGAGCAGATCGATCTCGCCGTGCGCGCCGCCCGCACGGCGGCGAAGGGGTGGGTTGCGCTCGGCGCCGACGGCCGCATCGCGATACTGCGTCGCGCTGCGGAGCTCATCCGCGAACGGAAGTTCGAGCTTGCCGCGATCATGAGCGTGGAGGTCGGGAAGAGCCGGCTCGAGTCGATGGGCGACGCCGAGGAGTCGGCGGATCTGATCGACTACTACTGTCAGCAGCTGGAGGACGCGCACGGTTTCGTTCGCGAGATGGCGCGCATGACGACGGTGGAGCGCAATGTCGATGTGCTGCGGCCGTTTGGCGTGTTCGCGTGCATCGCACCATTTAATTTTCCGTTGGCACTGTCGGCGGGAATGTCGTCCGCCGCGCTCGTCGCCGGCAATACAATCGTGTACAAGCCGGCGGAAGAGACGCCGTGGACGGGGCTCAAGCTCTACGAGATTTATCGCGACGCGGGAATTCCGGCGGGCGTGTTCAATCTCATTCAGGGGCATGGCCATCTTATTGGCGATGCGATCTGGCGCCATCCGGGTGTCGATGGCGTGGTGTTCACGGGATCGAAGGAAGTCGGGATGCGCATCTTCGCGGAGTTCAGCGCGAAGTGGACGCGCCCCTGCCTCCTCGAGCTCGGCGGGAAGAATGCAGCGATCGTGATGGACACGGCGGACATCGACATGGCGGCCGAAGGGGTGATGAAGTCGGCCTTCGGATTGCAGAACCAGAAGTGCTCGGCGACTTCACGCGTGTACGTGCACAAGTCGGTCGCGAAAGCGTTCATCGATGCGCTCATCGAGAAGACGGGGAAGGTGCTGATTGGCGATCCATCGGAGCGCGATGTGTTCTTCGGGCCGGTCATCAACGAGGAGTCGGTACAGCGTTACGAGCGCGCGGTGGCGCAGGCGAAGTTGGAGGGGACGCTGCTCACCGGAGGCACGCGCCTGACGCGCGGTGCGCAGGCCAAGGGGCACTATGTTTCGCCGGCGATCGCGCTGCTGCCGCTGGAAAGCACGCTCTTTCGCACGGAGCTGTTTGCGCCGCTGCTCGTGATCGGCGAGGTCGGCTCCTTCGAAGAGGCGATCGCGGAGAGCAACCGAACGGAGTACGGGCTCACCGCGGGGATCTACAGTGGAAGCGATGAAGAGGTCGCGCGCTTCTTCGACGAGATCGAGGCGGGGGTGTGCTACGCGAACAAGCGCACCGGCGCGACGACGGGCGCCTGGCCCGGCGCGCAGGCGTTCACCGGCTGGAAGGGGTCCGGATCCAGCGGCAAGGGTGGATGCGGGCCGTATTACGTAATGCAGTTCATGCGGGAGCAGAGTCGCACGACCATCCATACATCGGAACAAGAGCCATGACCGCCACCGTCCGTCCCACCACCGCTCCGGCGGCCGCGCGCAATTATCCGAAGATCGTCACTCCGGTGCCGGGTCCGAACGCGAAACGCATCGTCGCGCAGGACGAAGCCTTCGCCTCTCCGTGCTACATCAAGGAGTATCCGCTGGTGATCGCGCGCGGAGAGAAGGCGATGGTAGAAGACGTCGACGGCAACCGGTTCCTGGACTTCATGGCGGGGATCGCGGTCGCGTCGACCGGTTACGGACATCCGAAGGTGATCGCCGCGATCAAGGCGCAGGCGGATAAATTCCTGCACATCTGCGGATCCGATTTCTACTTCGAGGGGCTCGCGACGCTCTTCGAGCGGCTTGCGAAGCTCGCGCCCGGCCCGAGCAAGAAGCGCGTGTTTCTCTCGAACTCCGGCGCGGAGGCGGTGGATGGCGCGATCAAGCTCGCGCGCAACTCGACGCGGCGCGCAGGGCTCATCGCGTTCAAGGGCGCGTTCCACGGACGTACGTACGGCGCGATGAGCCTGACGTCGAGCAAGGTAAAGCAGCACGCCGGCTTCGGACCGCTGCTCTCCGAGGTGTATCATGTGCAGTACGCGAACCCGTATCGCTGCGAATGCGGACAGGCGCATGCGGACTGTCACATCCACAGCATCGGTGCGATCGAGGAGCTGTTCGCGCGCCAGGTCGATCCGCGCGACGTCGCGGCGATCTTCGTCGAGCCGATCCAGGGCGAGGGCGGGTACATCGTGCCGCCGCCGCAGTTCCTCCCCGCCCTGCGCGCGCTGTGCGACAAGCATGGAATTCTGCTCGTGTGCGATGAGATCCAGTGCGGGGTCGGTCGCACGGGGAAGATGTGGGCGACGGAGTTCGCGGGGATCGAGCCGGACATCCTGCTCACCGCGAAGGGGCTCGCCTCCGGGATGCCGCTCGGCGCGATCATCGCAAAGGAGTCGATCACGAAGTGGGAGAACGGCGCGCATGGCTCGACCTTCGGCGGCAACCCCGTCGCCGTGGCCGCCGCGATGGCGACGCTCGACGTCGTCGAGCAGGAGCTCCTGCCGAAGATCCCCGCGCTCGGCGAGAAGCTGATCGGCGCGATGCGCGACCTGCAGAAGAAGCATCCATCGATTGGCGATGTGCGCGGCAAGGGACTCATGATCGGCGTCGAGTTCGTGAAAGACCGCGCGACGCGCGAGCCGGCGCCCGAGCTTGCGCGCGCGCTCGTCGAGAAGGCGTTCGAGGAGGGGCTCCTCCTGCTCACCTGCGGCAAGAGCGTGCTGCGGCTTGCGCCGCCGCTCGTGATCGATGTGCAGGACATCGACATCGCGGTGTCTATCATCGATCGTGCGCTGACATCCCTGACGTGAACGGTTCGGCGCCTCAGGCGCTCCCGTCGCCTGCGTCGTCATCAGCATCGGAGTCCAAGGTCGTCTCGATGCGCGATGCGATCGCGCGCTTCGTGCACGACGGGGACACGGTCGTGATCGAGGGATTCACGCACCTGATCAGCTTTGCGGCGGGGCACGAGATCATCCGGCAGAAACGCCGCGACCTCGTCCTCTGCCGTCTCACCCCCGACCTCATCCTCGACCAGATGATCGCGGCGGGGTGCGCGCGGAAGCTCGTCTTCTCCTGGGCGGGGAATCCGGGTGTGGGCGCACTGCACGCCTTCCGCCGCGCCGTCGAAGCGGGAACGCCGCCGCTCGAGATCGAGGAGTACTCGCATTTCGGCATGGTCGCGCGCTTCTGCGCCGGCGCCGCACATCTTCCATTCTGGCCGCTGCGCGACTATCAGGGCACCGACATTCCCACCGCGAATCCGCGCATCAGGCAGGTGACGTGCCCCTTCACGGGGGAGCAGCTCGCTGCGGTTCCGGCGCTCAACCCCGACGTGACGATCGTGCACGCACAGCGCGCGGACGCCGAGGGGAACGCGCAGATCTGGGGGCTCCTCGGCGTGCAGAAGGAAGCGGCATTCGCATCGAAGCACGTGATCGTCGTCGTCGAGGAGCTCGTCGACAGCGCGGTGGTGCGCTCGGATCCCAATCGCACGGTGATTCCGGGCATCATCGTGGATGCGGTGGTGGTCGAGCCGTGGGGCGCGCACCCGTCGTACGCGCAAGGGCACTACGATCGGGACAACGATTTCTACCTCGCCTGGGAGCCTATCTCGCGGGATCCCGCGTTGCTGCAGAGCTATCTCGACGAGTACGTGATGGGTGTGGAGGATCGCGCGGGATATCTGACGCTGCACCCGGGACTCACCGAGCGGCTCGCGGCGCGCGCGATGATGTGCGAGGGAGTGAACTACGGCTACTGAGATGAAGTACTCGGCCGAGGAGATGATGACGGTGATCGCTTCGCGCGAGCTGCGCGACGGGGAGGTCGTCTTCGTCGGGATCGGGCTGCCGAATCTCGCATGCAACCTCGCGCGGGCGACGCATGCGCCAAAGCTCGTACTCATCTACGAGTCCGGCGCCGTTGGCGCGCTCCCAGCGCGACTGCCGGTGTCGATCGGCGATCCGTCGCTCGTCACGGGCTCGCTGATGACGACGGGGATGGCGGACATCTTTCAGCTCTTCCTGCAGGGAGGGCGGATAGAGGTTGGCTTCCTGGGCGGTGCGCAGATCGACAAGTACGGCAACATCAACACGACCGTCGTCGGCAGTTACGCAAAGCCGAAGGTGCGCCTGCCCGGGAGCGGGGGCGCGGCGGAGATCGCGACGCACGCGAAGCGGACGCTCATCATCTCGCGCCTCAGCACGCGCGCCTTTCCGGAGGCCGTGGACTTCATCACGAGCCCCGGGAACCGATCGAAGGGGAAGTCGCGGAAGGAGTGGGGGATGCCGGGTGCGGGGCCGGTGAAGGTCATCACCGACCGCGGCGTTCTGGTCGCGTCGGAGGTCGATGGCGAGATGGAGCTTGCTGCGTTGTATCCCGGCGTCACGACGGAGGAGGTGACGTCACGCGTCGGGTGGAAACTGCGGGTGCGCGACTCACTGGAATCGGTGGCGCCGCCGAGTGCGGAGGAGCTGCGGCTTCTGCGTGAAGTGCTCGATCCGGGGAAGCTGTATCTCAAGGGGAGCTGAGTGGCGTCCGGCGCGGTGAAGACGTACTGGCGCGCCAGCCGTGCGCCGCGCTACAGCTTCACTTTCGCACTTCCGCTGCTCGCGCTGTACGAGCTCCTCGCGGCAGTCCTTCCGGTGGGCGAGACGCACGGCGTGCGCAACGGCGCCGACGTCATCCTCAAGTCGGTGTTCTACGCGGTGCTCGGACACTGGGGTCCGCTCGCCTTTGGGGTGCTGCTCGTCGGGATCTTTCTGTGGGGCGCCGTGCGCGACGTGCGCGCGAGCGGCGAGCCGCTGCGCGCTTCGTTCTTCATGTGGATGCTCGGCGAGTCCGTCGCGCTGGCGTTGGTGTTCGGTGTCGTCGTCGGGCTCATTACGGCGCGTCTGCTCGGCACGCTGCACATGCTGGCGCTCGCACCGATGGAGCAGCTCGACGCGCCGACGAAGCTGATGGTCTCGCTCGGCGCGGGGCTGTATGAGGAGCTGCTCTTCCGCGTGATCCTGGTGAGTGGGCTTGCGACGTTCGGCCGCGTGGTGTGCAGGATGACGCCGCGCATCGCCGGCACCTTCGCAGTGGTGCTCGGCGCGGTGATCTTCTCGGCGTTTCACTACGTGGGCGCGTACGGCGACGTCTTCACCGTGCAGTCGTTCACCTTCCGGCTCATCGCGGGGCTCTTCTTCAGCGCGCTGTATCTGCTACGCGGCTTCGGCATCGTCGCGTGGACGCACGCGCTGTATGATGTCTTTCTGATCTTTGCGTGACGACTTTCAAGGAGACTCTCGTGCGTCGCATTCTGCTCGCGGTCGTTGCTCTCGGTGCCGCCACGTCGCTTCCGGCACAACGTGAGGCGGTGCTCAAGCAGATCAACGTGCCGCATCCGTACTACTTTCGCGAGATGTACCTTCCGCAGCTCACCACGGGCCCGAGCGGTGCCGCGTGGATGCCGGATGGCACGGCGCTCGTGTACTCGATGCGCGGATCGCTGTGGAAGCAGACGCTTGGCACTACCGTGGCGACTCAGGTGACGTCGGGCGGAGGCTACGATTATCAACCCGATGTGTCTCCGGATGGCAAGTGGGTTGTGTTCGATCGCTACGATGGGAACTCGGTCGAGCTCGAGCTGCTCGAGCTTGCGAGCGGGAAGGTCACGGCCGTGACGAGCAACCGCGCGGTGAATCTCGAGCCGCGCTGGGCACCCGACGGAAAGCGCATCGCATTCGTGAGCACGGCGTTCGAGGGACGGTGGCACGTCTACACGATGGAGATGCGCGACGGGCACGGTGCGGAGCCCAGGCGGATCACCACGGATCGCGACAGCAAGCTCCCGCGCTACTACTACAGTGTGTACGATCACTATCTCTCTCCAACATGGTCGCCGGACGGGAAAGAGCTGATCGTCATCTCCAATCGCGGGCAGATCTGGGGCACGGGCGGCTTCTGGCGGATGAGCTCCGAGCCGGGCGACTCGATGCGGCTCATCCACTTCGAGGAGACGACGTGGAAGGGGCGTCCCGACTGGTCGCCCGATGGAAAACGCGTCGTGTACAGCTCGTACGTCGGCACGCAGTACAACCAGCTGTGGCTCATGACGAGCGATGGCGGCGTGCCGCTGGAACTGACCTACGGTGCATTCGATGCGACGAGCCCGCGCTGGTCGCGCGACGCGCGGCACATTGCATATATCTCGAACGATGGCGGTAACACCGCGCTCTGGGTGCTCGCCGTCCCCGGGGCGGCGAAGACCAAGATCGAAGCGCGGACGCTCGTCTACAGCGAGCCGGTAGCGACGCTCGCGATCGCGGTCGTCGACGAAGGGGGGAAGCCGCTCGATGCGCGCGTGTCGGTGACGAGCGCCGACGGACGGAGCTGGGCGCCTGCGGATGCACTGATGCACGCGGACGATTCGTTCGATCGGAGCCAGCGGCACTTCGAGGTGGGTTACTACCACTCGTCGGGAGCATCGGCGGTGACGGTGCCCGTCGGCGCAACGACCGTCGAGGTGACACGGGGGCTCGAGTACGCGGTCGCAACGCAAACGGTGCAGATGACGGGGAAGGGCGCGAAGTCGCTGCGCGTCGTCATGCACAGACTGGTGAATCTCCCCGCCAGCGGATGGTACAGCGGAGATCTTCACGTGCACATGAACTACGGCGGCACTTATCGCACGGTGCCGAAGCAGCTCGCCTTCATGGCACGCGCCGAGGACCTCCACGTGATCGAAGAGCTGATCGTGAACAAGGAGCAGCGCGTCCCGGACATCTCGTACTTCGGTAATGGGCTACCCGATGCGATTTCGACGCCCACGACGCTGATCGTGCATGGACAGGAATTTCACACGAGTTACTGGGGACACAGCGGGCTTATCGGGCTGACGAAGAACATCATTCTTCCCGGCTACGCGGCGTACGCCAACACGGCGGCCGCGAGCCTCTATCCAGCCAATGCGAACGTTTTCGATCTCGCCCAGGCACAGGGCGCGATGACGGGCTATGTGCATCCATTCGACGAGATGCCGAATCCCGAAGACACGGTGTCTCGCGTCACGAGCGAGCTTCCCGTCGATGTGGCGCTCGGCAAGGTCGATTACATGGAGATCCTGGGCTTCAGCGATCATCGCTCGACGGCCGCGATTTGGTATCGGCTCCTCAACTGCGGCTTCAGAATCCCCGCGGGTGCGGGCACAGATGCGATGACGAACTTCGCATCGCTGCGGGGGCCGGTCGGGATGAATCGTGTCTATGTACACAGCGGCGCGCCGCTGAATCATGCGAGCTGGATGCGTGCGATCAAGGCGGGGAAGACCTTTGCGACGAACGGGCCGCTGCTCACGCTTACCGCGAACGGAAAGGAGGCCGGCGACGAGATCGCATTCCCGCTCGGCACGCACACGCTGTCCGTGCGTGCGACGATGCATTCGATCGTCGCGGTCGATCATCTCGAGCTCGTGCAGAACGGGAAGGTCGTCGCGGCGGTGCCGATGTCAGCCGATCACAAGAGTGCGTCGGCCACCGTCGCGGTGAAGGTCGAGCGCAGCGGGTGGATCACGCTCCGCGCGTGGAGCGATCATGCGATGCCGCCCGTCCTCGACATCTATCCATTCGCAACGACGAGCCCCGTCTATCTCACGGTCGCGGGCATTCCTCCGCGCTCGCCGGAGGATGCGCACTTCTTCATCGACTGGACCGACCGGTTGCGCGAGGGCGCCGAGCGCCATGCGGGATACAACAGCACGGCGGAGAAGGCGTCGGTGCTTGATCTGATCTCCCGGGCGCGCGCGGAATTCGAATCGCGCGCGAACGAGATCGCCGTCGGGCGCTAGCTCAGGGCGGCGGCGGCGAGACGTCGCGGTCGCGTACCCCGCCGCCCGGGCGGCACGACGCGACATGCGCCGCATACCGCGACGTCACGATCTGACGTGCGCACTTGGGGCAGGGGCGGCAGCATTCGAGAATGTGCATGACGACGGCGCCGGCGCGGTGACATGCGCAATGGCATTCATCAGTGGACTGCTCCTGGAGCATGCCCGCCATGTTTGTCTCGTACGATAAGGTGAACCTGCGAGTTCCGTTTTTTAATGTGCGTTGTGACTTAAATCACACACGAGTCTCTTTCGCGGTATGAGCATGGCGCTCGATCAGGCTTCGCGCAAGTGAAGCGAGCGCAGCCTTTGTATTAGCCCGCGACGATCTTCTGAACCTTCCCTGATCGCGCCGATTCGTACGCGGCCTCCAGAACGGCTGCGACGTTACCGATGTCGGCGAGGGATGGCTCGAGATCGCTGTCGTCGATCGCGTCGGCAAACGCGTTGAACAATCCCGCGAACCACGCGGGATACGCCGACTTGTCGAGTTGGGCGGAAAAGTCGAACGACTCGACCTTTCCTTCGCGCTCGAGGCGCAGCACGCCGCCGATCCAGTCGATCGAGCCGGCATCGCCGATGAAACGCACGTGACTCTCGCGATGCCGCGCGGCCCACGTCAGAAACATGACGCCGAGTCGCTCGGGATATTCGAAGAGGAGATGCGCGCTGTCCTCGACATCGTAGTCGCGATGGCGAAGCAGCCCGGTCCATGCGCGCACGCGCGGAGGAACGCCGGCAGCATCGAGTAGCTGGTAGATGAGATGCGTGCCGTGATCGAGGAGAATCCCTCCGCCCGCATTCGCGCGCAGACCGCGCCAGGGCGTATCGTCGGTGCTCGCGCCGCGATCCGCCATGAGCCGGTAGACGTGCAGCTCCGCGAGATGCCAGCGACCGATCGCACCCTCGGCGAGCCACTTCCGCAGCTGTGTCCACACCGGGTTGTAGCGGTATTGATGACAGGGCATGACGACGCGGTCCGCCGCACGCGACGCAGCGGCGATGCGACGCGACTCGGCCACGGTCAGCGCGACGGGTTTCTCGCACAACACGTGATAGCCCTGTTCGAGCGCCCACAGCGTGAGGTCGAGATGCGACGACGTCGGTGTGCAGATGTCGACGAAGTCCACATCCGGAATCGTGCGCAGTAGGTCGCGCGATGCGAGCTGGGGCACACCTTCCAACGGCACGACGTTTGGCGCCGCGTCCACGGTCGCGACGATCTCGAGGCGATTGCGCGTGGCCGCGTCGTACACGAAGCCGGGAATGTGGGATCCGCGGGCGACGCCACCGAGCCCGATCACCGCGCCGCGATACTTCCGCGTGCGCGGCGATGCGACGATCGCGTCCCGTGAAGGCGACGCGGTCGTTGCTGCGTCATCGCTCACCGGGACAACGAATCCGCTGTTTCGCGGAGAATGTCCTCGGTGATCGCGAGCGCTTCCATCGCCAGCTCCTCGGTAATGACGAGCGGTGGGTTGATGCGAACTTCCGGGTTGTAGATCATCGACAGCACCCCGCGCGCGAGACACTTGTCGAAGATCTGACGAGTGATCTTCTTGTCGAGCAGGGTGTCCGTGCCGGGCTCCACGATGTCGAAGCCGATCATGAGACCGCGGCCGCGCGCATCCTTGATGATCGGGATCTCGCGCTCCCACCGCTGAATCTCGGCGAGCATCTTCTCGCCAACCTTGCGCGAGTTCTCGACGAGTCCTTCTTCCTGGATCGTCTCGATCGTGACACGTGCCGCAGCGGCTGCCATTGGGTTGCCGCCGTAGCTCGACGAGCTCCCGCTCGGATTCGCCCACGGCTTCGCGAACGCGATCTTCTCACGCACGAGCAGTCCGCTCATGGGGAAGCCGCCGCCGAAACCCTTGCCGCACGTCATGATGTCGGGAACGATGGAGCCTTCGTGCTCGATTCCCCAGAATTTTCCCGTGCGGCCGAAGCCCGTGATCATCTCGTCGGCGATGAGCAGCGCGCCGATCTCGTCGCACAGCTGTCGCAGCGCCTTCAGGAAGCCCCGGCGCGGCACAATGTTGCCTGCCGTACCCTGGATCGGCTCGACGATGATCGCAGCGATGTCGTTCGACGTCTCGTACTGGATTTTGCGCTTGAGAAAGCCGATCGCATCGCAATCGCAGTCGCGGTGCGACCTGTCGAAGCCACAGCGATGCGCGGGATCGTACGGAGAGAGATAGCGCCCCGGCACGAGCGGTCCGAGATCGAACTTGAAGTTGGAGCCGAGCAGTGGGAGCACGCCTGCGGTCTTGCCGTGAAAACCGCCCCAGAAGCCAATGACCTCATTCTTCCCGGTGTACGACTTCGCGAGCCGGAGAGCGGACTCGACCGCCTCTGCACCGCTGGAGTAGAGCTGGGTGCGGTTGATGTCCCCGGGTGCGAGATCGGCGAGCATTTTCACGAGCACTGCGCGATTCTCGGACGTGAAGCTTCCGACGTGGATCTTCGCGATCTGCTTCTGAATTGCGGCGACGTACTTCGGATGTGCATAGCCGAGGCTGGCAACGCCAATGCCGGCCATGAGATCGATGAAGCGGTTGTCGTCGACGTCGAAGAGCAGCGCGCCCTCGCCGTGGTCGATGCAGATCTGGCTGAACAGCGCGAAGCTCTGTGCGCCGGGGGCGAGGTGGAGTTGCTCCTCGTCGAAAATCTCACGCGATTTGGAGCCCGCGATCCACTGGGGCGTCTCGACGTTCGTCACGTATACCGTCCGCGAATCAGATGAAGTAGGGAATACGACTGCACGTCAGACCCCGTGCCTCGTGCCTCGTGCAGCGACAGGCCAACAGCGCGCTCAGGCGAGAAAAAAATTATCGGAAATGTGCGCGCGATACCAGCAGCGGCCGCCAAATCAAGAGTTATTTGTCAATTTATACTAACCAAAGTACGTCAATCGTGCCTGTCCGGACTGTCAGCTGTCCCCGAGGGTGCGCATTACGTCCGCTACGGCGCTCACGGTGGCATCGATCTCGATGGGACGGTTGGCGTGCGCGGGAGGCGGCTCCGTGCCGCAATGATAGCGATCGAGCGACTCCGGATCCTTCAACACGTGTCCCGTGAGCACGCAGACGATGCTCGCATCCGGCGCCATCATGCCGGCGAGGCGCAGCTGCCGCACGCCCGCGACGCTCGCGGCACTCGCGGGCTCGCAGCCGACGCCCGCCGCATCGATGATCGCTTTCGCCTCCATGATGTTTGCATCACTCACCGAGATCACGATACCGTTGGTCTCGCGAATCGACTGCACCGCGCGCTGATAGCTCGCGGGGGCTCCGATGTTGATCGCCGTCGCGATGGTGTTCGCACGCACGCGATGGCGCACGCGGAAGTTCTCGCGAAAGCTCATCGCGAACGGCGCCGCGCCGTCGGACTGCACCGCGAGCAGCCGCGGAACCTTCGTGATGAGCCCGAGCGCGAGCGCCTCGCGCAGCGCTTTTCCGAACGCTGCGGTGTTGCCGAGATTTCCAGCGGGGAGGGCGATCCAGTCGGGCGCGTCCCAGTTCAATTGCTCGAGCATCTCGAAGACGATCGTTTTCTGCCCCTCGATGCGATAGGGATTGATCGAGTTGAGCAGGTACGCACCGAGCTTTTCGCTCGACTCGCGCACGAGATGGAGACAGTCGTCGAAGTCGCCGCGCACGAGCAGCGTGTGCGCGCCGTATGCGAGCGATTGCGTGAGCTTGCCCAGCGCAACCTTGCCCAGCGGCACGAGCACGAGCGCCGGGATACCCGCGAGGGCAGCGTAGGCCGCCATCGATGCACTCGTGTTTCCCGTTGACGCACACGCCACCGCGGTCGCACCGACGCGCACCGCCTGCGTCACGCCGACCGTCATGCCGCGGTCCTTGAACGAGCCCGTCGGGTTCATCCCCTCGTGCTTGATCTGCAGCGCCGGCACGCCCGCCCACTCCGCGATCTTCGTCCTGGCGATGAGTGGCGTGTTGCCTTCGGGCCACGAAACCGCTGCGGCCGCGCCGTTCGGAAGCACGAGGGGGGCGAAGCGCCACACGCCCGATGGCGATGTCGATGTGCGGAATCGGGACGCGAGTGCGGCGCCTCGCTCCGCGGGATAGGCGTGGCGGAGCTCGAGAAGGCCGCCGCAGGAGGGGCATTGTGGGTGTGGATCGAACTCGTCGAGCTCCCGCGCACAGCGCAGGCACCGTTGCACCGAGGTCGACGCTGCGAGGGGCGTATTTTCCATGTACAAGGAGGATACATGGCGCCTGGGGGCATTGAAAGTGCGCAGGCAACACCGCGCCCGATGTAGTGTTTCAGGGAGAAGCGCCCCGCCGATTCCCCCGGCGGCCATTCCGCACTACACTGCAGCAGTGATTTCGACTTCACGCATGACCTCCGAGGGCCGATGACCCGCGTCCGCATTTCCATGCTCGCCGCCGTTCTGCTCGTCCCGCTCACGACTGGCGCATGGCTGATCGAGCGTCGCCCGACGCGCGACAGTGCGAGGCTGTTCGATCAGGTGCTCTCGCTGGTTTCCGATCGTTTCGTCGACACGGTGGCGAGCGCGGATCTCTACGAGAAGGCGGCGCGTGGGCTCGTGCGCGAGATCAACGACCCGTACGCGGCGCTCTACTCTCCAAAGCAGCTGGCCGAGTTCACGGCAAGCACCGGAGGCCGCTATGCGGGGCTCGGGATGCTCGTCGAGGACCAGCAGGGCGTCACGGTGGTCAGCCGCGTCTATCCGCACACGCCGGCCGAGGCGGGCGGAGTGCACGACGGCGATCACATCGTCGCAGTGGAGAAGCAGGCGGTGCACGGCTGGAAGCTCCCGCAGGTCACCGATGCGCTCAAGGGAAGCCCCGGCACCCAGGTCAGTGTCACTTTCGCTCGGCCAGGAGTGCCTGCGCCGATCGTGCTCAAGCTGACGCGCGCGGTCATCCATATCCCGGCGGTTCCATACACGATGCTGCTCGACGGCAAGATCGGGTATCTGCCGCTGCTGCAGTTCAACGAGACGTCGGGCGATGAATTCGAGCACGCCGTGCAGACGCTCACGAAGGAGGGTGCGCGCGGTGTCGTGATCGATCTTCGTGGAAACGGCGGCGGCATCGTCGACCAGGCGATCGACATCAGCAATCTGTTCCTGAAGGACGGTGCCGAGATCGCGACGGTGCGTGCGCGCTCGGGCGAGGTGCAGCGCTACGCCGCACGCGGAACGCCGCTTGCGCCGACGCTGCCGTTGGTTGTTCTCACGGATGGCTACACGGCGTCCGCGAGCGAGATCGTCGCGGGTGCGCTGCAGGATCACGACCGCGCGTTGGTGGTCGGCACGACATCGTTCGGCAAGGGACTCGTGCAGTCGCTCTTTACGCTCGACGGTGGGTGGGCGCTCAAGTTGACGACGGCGAAGTGGTATACGCCGAGTGGCCGCTCGATCCAGAAGGAGCGCAAGGTCGTCGACGGCAAGCTCGTCGAGGAACCGGACTCGCTCGAGACGGACACCGTGAGGAAGAGCCGCCCGCAGTACAAGAGTGACGCGGGTCGCGTGATCTACGGCGGCGGCGCGATCACGCCGGACGTCGTCGTGCAGCCCGATACGCTGAACGAGCCCGAACAGCAGTTCCTCAAGGCGATCACGCCCAAGTCGCAGGAGTTCTACATCACGCTCTACAACTATGCGATGGAGCTGAAGCAGCAGGTCCGCCCTGACTTCACAGTGACGCCCGAGTGGCGCAACGAGCTGTATCGCCGCCTCACCGCGGCTGGTGTTCCGATCGACAGGAAGCTCTATACCGATGCGACGCCGGAAGTCGACCGCGTGCTCGGCGACCGCGTCGCGCGCTTTGCGTTCGGCGACTCGACTGCGAAGCGGCGCGAGCTGTCGGACGACAATCAGCTGGTGCGCGCGGTCGAGCTGTTGCGGAAGGGAACGACGCAGCAGGATCTGTTCACGCTCGCGCAGCACGAGCCGACCAGCGGAACGAAGTGATCCCATAGTCGCTGTTCGCGTCGTGCGCTCATCGCTGGCAATCGCAATTCTGGCTTT
Source organism: Gemmatimonadota bacterium (assembly GCA_030854615.1). Lineage (GTDB taxonomy): Bacteria > Gemmatimonadota > Gemmatimonadetes > Gemmatimonadales > Gemmatimonadaceae > FEN-1250. The sequence continues at coordinate 3,220 of JALYSW010000348.1, read as the reverse complement.
CGCTCCCGCGGCGCTGCTTTCCCAGGCGCCGCGGACGATCGCGCGCTATGGCTTTACCGACGGCGCCGTCGTCATCAGCGTGCGCGCGGGCGGGATCATCGCGGTGGCGGGGGCGCAGGGCGACAGCGCCTCCACCGTGGCCTTCCGGGCGAGTGACGTGCGAGCATGGGTGGACTCGACGCGTCGATTCACGTCGCGCGCTGCGCCGCGGAAGGCGACGGTCGTCGTGCTGCAGCGCAGCATGATCTCCGAGGCGGCGGACAGTGGCGCTGCGCTCAGCTTCCTGCGGCGCGCGGCCTCGGACACGACGACGTTCGAGCTGCTTTTCTCGACACGTCGCTACGGGAAATTTCCGCTTGCGCTCGAGCGACGTGAGGCGGTGTTGTTCTTCGCGGCGATGCGGCGCGCGGTCGAAGCAACGCGGCCGCCCCCGGCGCCGAAGTCCGTCGCGAAGCCGAAAGCCGCTGCGCCAAAAAGCACGGTGAAGCCGGCAACGTCAACGCCCAACCCGGCGACGAAGCCCTAGCGCCGCCAGCCGATCATGCGATCGGCTCGCCACTCCGACGGTTCGGCGCGATCGCTGTCCGCCGCGACGGTCGCGATGTCGGCCACGTCGGCGCGCACATCGGCGAGGATTGCGATCGGTGGCGTGAGTCCATCGGGGCGCTCGTGCAGCCAGTTCGCGAGGACGATCACGTAGAGTCCGCGGTCTGGATCGATCCAGAGCGACGTGCCGGTGAATCCCGTGTGCCCGTAGGCGCGCTCGCTCATGTGCTGGCCGCAGCTCGCGCCGCCGGCGCACGTGTCCCAGCCCAGCGCGCGCCAACCGGCGGAGCGATGCGTGAAGAGCGCGACGGTGCTGTCGGCGATGATACGTCGGCCGTCGAGCGTGCCACCGTCGAGGAGCATCTGCGCGAAGCGCGCGAGATCGGAGGCGGTGGAGAAGAGCCCCGCATGTCCGGCGACGCCGCCAAGCGCGAAGGCGTCGCCGTCGTGCACCTCGCCCTTGAGCACGTGTCCGCGGCCGCTGTGGATTTCGGTTGGGGCGGCGCGAGCGCGCAGTGATGCGGCGGGACGATAGCCCGTGCTCGACATCGCGAGCGGCGTGAAGATGCGGCGTCGAACGAAGTGGTCGAGCGGCTCGTGCGCGATCGCCTCGACGACGAAGCCGAGGACGTCCATGCCGACGTCGGAGTACTGCTGCACCTTGCCCGGCGGATTTTCGAGCGAGGTCGCGAGAACGATTTCCCGAGCGCGCGCTGGCGACTTTGCGCGATGCGAAAGGTTGCTCCCTGCCGGGAGCCCCGATCGATGCTCGAGCAGCTCGCGAATGGTTACGTGCGCCTTGGGGCCGCGCGCGAAGGCGGGGAGATAGCGCGCGACGGGGGAATCGAGCGAGATGCGGTGCTCGTCGTAGAGCACCATGACTGCGCTCGTCGTGGCGACGACCTTCGTGAGCGATGCGAGATCGTAGAGCGTGCGCTCCGGCGAGACCGCCGTGCTCGCGGGCGACCAATCGAGGGTGCCGTAGCCGCGTGAGAGGACCGTGGCATCGCGACGACCGATCACCACCGCTGCGCCAGGAAAGCCGCTCGCCGCCACCCCCTTCTCGAGGACGCGATCCACCGCGGCGAGTCGCCCTGACGACATCCCGACGCTATCCGCCGCGCGCGCGGGAAGAGGGCAGGGCGCGCCGATCGTGCAAAGGAGGGCGAGGATGGGGAAGAGCATCCTCGGGTGACGAGCGCGCGCGAAGGCGCGCAACGCTCGGCACGATTCGTTACGGAGCGCTGTTACGGCTTCTTGTAGATCACTCCGCCCTTCATCACGAGCGCGACCTGCCGAAGCGCGTGGATGTCCTTCGTCGGATCGCCGGTGACGGCGACGAGGTCCGCGAAGAGTCCGGGCTTTACGGAGCCGAGCTTCTGATCGAGATGCAGCACCTTCGCGTCGACGCTCGTGGCAGCACGCAGCGCGGCGATTGGAGTCATCCCGTAGTCGACGAGGAGCTCGAGCTCGCGCGCGTTGTCGCCGTGTGCAAAGACGCCGACGTCGCTTCCGTTACAGATCGTAACGCCCGAGGCGAGCACCAGCGCGAAGGTCGCGCGGCGATGCTTGATCGATGCCGGCTCGGGATCGACGCCTTTCTTCCAGCCGCGATACTGCGCGATCGCGTCGCCTGCGGCGAGTGTCGGGCACAGCGCGACTCCACGCTCCTTCATGAGCTGCAGCGTCGATGCCGATACGTCGTCCGCGTGCTCCACCGTCTCGACGCCGGCGAGCACGGCGCGTCGAACGGCGGTGTCGCTGTACGCGTGCACCGACACGGCGCGCCCGCTCGCGCGCGCCGTCTGCACGACGAGATTCACTTCGTCCTGCGAAAACGTCGGACGCGTCTCGCCGTTCGGTCCCCAGCGATAGTCGCCGTAGATCTTGATCCAGTCCGCGCCCTTCGCGATCTGGCTGCGCACCGCGTGGATCAGCGGATCGACGCCATCCGCTTCCTCCGCGCCCTGCGGCACCTCCCAGCGCGGGTCGAAGCCCTTGGGGCCGTACGCGCCCGTGGCGACGATCGCGCGCGTGACGACGAGCATCCGCGGGCCCGGGATGATTCCCTGCTCGATCGCCTGCTTGAGCCCGACGTCCGAGTAGCCCGCGCCTTCGGTGCCGAGATCGCGGATGGTCGTAAAACCGGCGAGCAGCGTGCTGCGCACGTGGTTCGTCGCGCGTGCGACTCGAAGCGCGAGCGGCTCGTGGAGCACCTGGTCGTCCCACGGCGTCTCGTTGTACGGATGCAGGAAGACGTGCGAGTGCGCGTCGATGAGACCGGGCAGGAGCGTCGCGCCCGGGAGCTCGATGCGCGCGGCACCCGCGGCAGCGTGGACGGAGGCGGCGGTGCCCGCGGCGACGATCGTGTCGGCGTTCACGAGCACCACCCACCCCTCGTGCATCGTCGCGCCGTCGAAGACTCGCGCAGGGACGAGCAGCGTCGAGCCCTGCGCGGCGAGGGCGAGGGGAGCGAGGAGCAGCAGAAGCAGCAAACGCGCGAGTCGCATGTGAGATCGGGGAAGAGGACGACCCATGTTATCTCCCGCGCCGCGCCGTAGCCACCCGCGCCCGCGCCCGCGCCCGCGCTCGCCTCGCCTCCCGCCGACGATTTACATTCCCTCGTGCCCGACGCCGCGATTCGCACCGAGAAGCTCCGCAAGGTCTACACGAC
>JALYSW010000329.1 GCA_030854615.1 Gemmatimonadota bacterium | reverse complement strand
TGGTGTGGGACGTGTTCGCGATCCTCACGTACCTCACCGTCTCGGCGACCTTCCTCTTCATCGGATTGATCCCGGATATCGCCGTGCTCCGCGACCGCGAAACGAATCCGGTGCGGAAGCAGATCTTTGGCGTGCTGTCGTTCGGCTGGCGCAACTCGGACCGCGAGTGGCGGCACTTCGCGCGCGCGTATCTGTTTCTCGCTGCGTTCTCGACGCCGCTCGTGCTCTCGGTGCACTCCGTCGTTTCGTTCGACTTCGCCATGGCGAATCTGCCCGGGTGGCACACGACGATCTTCCCGCCGTACTTCGTCGCCGGGGCGATCTTTTCGGGAATCGGGATGGTCTTCACGATCATGATCCCGATGCGCCGCTGGTTCAAGCTCAAGCACTATGTAACGCTGAACGTGCTCGATGCGGCGGCGAAGCTCTGCCTCTTCACGTCGCTCGTCGTCGGCTGCGCGTATCTCACCGAGTTCTTCATCGCGTGGTACAGCGGGAGCGAGACGGAGCAGGCGTACTTCATGAATCGCGTGTTCGGCCAATGGTGGTGGGCCGCCTGGATCATGCTCACCTGCAACATGATTCTGCCGATGCTGCTCTTTTCGCAGAAGCTGCGGCGAAACACGACGTTCCTGTTCACACTCTCGATCTTCATCAATCTGGGGATGTGGTACGAGCGCTTCGTGATCATCATCCCGTCGCTCTCGCACGAGTACGAGCCATGGCAGTGGGCGCCGTACGCGCCGACGTTCGTGGACTGGGCGATCCTCGTGGGCAGCTTTGGCTGGTTCTCGATGTGGTTCCTGCTGTTCGTGAAGCAGATGCCGATCATGGCGATCTCCGAGATCAAGGAAATCGTGCCGCCGAAGATGCGACACCATGTGTCGCGGCTCAGCGTGGATGGCCATGGCGAGACGCCGGGCGCCGTCGAGGCGGAGGAGATCCACTGATGCGAGGAATCGTCGGAGTGTTTTCGGAGCTCGACTCGACCGTCGACGCGATCACGGAGCTCAAGAAGCTGCGCGTGGGCGATGTGACGGTGTATACGCCGACGCCGCGGCATGAGCTGGACGATGTGCTCAAGCATCCGCCGAGCGTTGTGCGCGTCTACACACTGATCGGGGCGCTGCTGGGGGTGACGTTCGGCTACTGGATTCCTATCTGGATCTCGGACTACTGGCCCCTCGTGACCGGCGGCAAGCCGATCGCGTCGTGGGTGCCGTACACGATCATCGGCTTCGAGGTCATGGTGCTCATCGGATCGCTGGCGACGGTGGCCGGGCTGTTCGTGGCCGCGAAGATTCCGCGCATCACCAGCACCGTGGGTTACGATCCGCGCTTCAGCGACGGGAGCTTCGGGATCTGGGTGGAGTGCCGGCCGGACGAGGCAGAGGTCGTGCGGCGCGTGCTGAAGGAGAAGGGAGCGGAGGAGGTGCGCGGTGAACGCTAGTCGAGTGATTCGCTGCGTTGCGGTCGTTCCCGTGGTGCTCGCGCTCGGGGCGTGCGGCTTCGTCTCCAACATCTTTTCGGACTTCAGGGATCAGCCGCGCATCGAGCCGTGGGAAGCGGAATATGCGGGCAACGACACGACGCCGTTTCGCCCGGGAGAATCGGACAGCACGTTCGTCGCGTACTCGGTGCCCATCACCGGGAACACGGTGCCGGGGTACGTGGTGTCGTACAACGGTAGCATGACGAACGGGCCGGGCGCGATACCGAATCCTGGAGTGATCGACTCGATGGCGGGGCTCCCGAATCCGCATGCGGCGACGCGTATGTCGCTCGACAACGGACGCAAATACTATCAGATCAACTGCGCCGTCTGTCACGGCGTGGCGGGGAAGGGCGATGGTCCGGCGGTGCGCTTCGGCGTGCCCGCTCCCAATCTCCTCGGTCCTGCCACCAAGGGGCGCACCGATGGCTACATCTACGGGATGATCCGTAACGGTCGCGGCCTCATGCCCAACTACGTGCGCATCGAGGATGCGGACCGCTGGGACGTGGTGAACTACGTGCGCGCGCTGCAGGGATCGATCGCGGGCGTCGTCGCCGACACGACACCGGCCGGATACCCTGGGGAGAACGGGCAGATGGTACCGGGCGCGACGCGCACGGCGCCAACCCGTCCCGCGCCCTACCGCCCGAAGGACCTGGACGATCGCTTGCGCGATCCCGCCGCCGCATCCGCGGCCGACAGCGCGACCATGCCGGCCGCCGCGCCGGCGGCTGCTCGCATACCAGCGCCATCGTCACCGGAGACGAAGCCGTGAGCGCGCACGACGAACACCTTCCGACGCGCGACGAGATCGTGCGCGCGACCAACCGACCGCTTCCACGCGTGCTCTTCGTCGCGTCGCTCGTCTGCGCCGGGATCGGCGCGCTGGTCTTCCTCATTGGCATGTTCACTGCCTCGGGAGACGACCGCGTCTGGCAGGCGTTCCACGTCAACTGGATTTACTTCGCGACGATCTCGCAGGCGGGGGTCATTTTCGTCGCCGTGCAGCGGATTACGACCGCGCGCTGGTCGCGTCCGATCGTGCGCTTTCTGGAGGGATATGTAGCGTTTCTACCTATCGCCTTCGTGCTGCTCATCATCGATTTCCTCGGCGCCAAGCACATCTACCCCTGGGCGACGCAGCAGCTCGTCGAGCCGGAGAAGCGATTCTACCTGAATCCGACATTCCTCATCACCCGCGATCTGCTTCTCTTCGGCGGGCTCGCGTGGATGAGCGTCTGGTATGTCTATCGCTCGGTGCGCCTCGACGTGGGGCTGCTCCCCGAGGCGGGATCCGCCTGGGCGCGCGGCATCCGCGAGCGCATGCGGCGGAATTTCCGTGACGAGCGCCGGGAAATTCACTCCACGCACTCGATGCAGGGGAAGCTCGCCGTTTACATGTGCCTCGGCTTCGGCTACTTCTACTCCGTGCTGGGCTGGGATCTCTCGATGTCGCTCGACCTCAAGTACAACAGCACGTTGTACTCGTGGTGGTGGTTCATGGGTGCATGGCTGGCCGCCCTCATGAGCTGGTCGCTGCTCTGCATGTGGTGGCGCCGGTATCTCAATGTCTATGATCTGATCAAAGAGGTGAAGTTCCACGACCTCGGGAAGCTCTGCTTCGCGTTCACCGCGTTCTGGGGCTACTTCACCTTCGGCCAGTATCTCGTCGCCTGGTACGGCAACCTCGCCGAGGAAACGCATTGGCAGCGGCTGCGGCTCATTCAGCCGTATCTGCCGATCGGCATGGCGGTGGTGTTCCTCGTCTTCGTCATTCCGTTCTTCGGGCTCGTGTCGCGCGCCGCCAAAGTGTACCTCCCGACATTCATCGCGTTCGCATCGGCGAGCCTGGTCGGCTTGTGGCTGCTCCGCTATCTCGAGGTCTATCCGTCGATCCATGGTGTGACGCCGAAACTTCCGTTCGGGATCTGGGAAGTCGGCGTGACGATCGGATTTCTCGGTCTGTGGGGCTTCTGCTACGCTGCGTTCATGAACGCGTTCCCGCGCATGCGCACGACGCTGATGTCGAGCCCGTTCCGTGACGAGGTGCAGATCCCGGTGAATCCCGAGACGATGGAGCCGCTCCCCGCGCACGAGTAGCGTCGTATCTTTCGGTACGCGGGGCGTTAGCTCAGTTGGGAGAGCATTCGGTTTGCAACCGAAAGGTCGCGAGTTCGAGCCTCGCACGCTCCATACTTTTTTCCACGGATCGTTTCTGCTGCCTCTCTTCGCCGCGGCGATCGAGTTGGCCCGCGAGCTCCCCGAATCCGCGCCGTCCTTCGGCGTGGACGCGCCGGCCTACGTCGCGATTCGCGGCGTCATGTATCTGGCCGCGCTGACGGTCATCGGCTGCTGCGCGTTCATCCTGCTCATCGCGCCGCGCGTTTCGCATCTCTCCGGGAGCTATCTCGAAGTCTCGGCCGTCGTGCCGTCCACGCGGAAGCTCGCGCGCTGGGCGACGGTAGTCCTCGCCTTCGCGATGGTCGGACGGCTCCTCGCGCAGGGATTCATGATCGGCGAGGGGGAGTCGGTGATCGTGCTCCCGCTGCTGCAGGACACGGTGTGGGGGTGGGGATGGCTGCTCGGCGCGGGCGCGACGGTGGTCATCGCGCTCGCGCTCATCGTGGGCATTGGCCGCAGATGGACATGGCGCGTCGCAGCCGCCGCGTCGATCGCGCTCGCGCTCTCGTTTTCGATCACCGGCCACGCGATCTCGACGCACACGAGTCCCGCGTTGCACGTGATCTTCGACGCGATCCATGTGATGGCCGCAGGCGGGTGGCTCGGCACCTTGCTCGTGACGTCGACGGTCGGTCTGCACACGGTGCTCATGCTCCCGATCGAGAAGCGCGGCCATGCGGGCGCGGAGCTGATCAACACGTTCTCCACCTTCGCGTTGGCGTGTGTCGCGACGCTCGTCGCCACCGGCGTCATCGCAGCCTGGTCGCATCTGCCCACCGTGTCCGCACTCTGGACCACGCCGTACGGCTTGGCGCTCTCTCGCAAGCTCATCTTCATCGCCTTGACCGGAGTCGTCGGCATTTTCAACTGGCGCTACGTGAAGCCACGGCTCACGAATGTAGACACGATCCCGCTGCTGCGAAAGAGCGCGTCCGTCGAGCTCGCGATCGGCGTGGCGGTGGTGATCCTCACGGCGATCCTCGTCGGCACGTCGCCGCCGGACACCGATGACTCGCCTGCGCCAACCGCGCAGCACGCGTCGGCGCACGTCCTTGTTCGCGTGTAGAGCCGCATCTACCTTCCGGCACACCACTTTCCAGGCGTCCTCGATGTCCAACCCCGTCGTCACCACAGCGCCTGACGCGGGCGAGCGCGCGCCCGACTTCACCGCGGACTCGACGAGCGGACATCCGGTGACGCTGTCGTCGTACAGGGGGCAGAAGCGCGTGCTGCTCGCCTTCTTCCCGCTGGCCTTCACGTCGACGTGCACCACCGAGATGTGCGACCTCTCCACCGACTTCGATCACTTCGCGAGCGCGGAGGTCGAGGTGCTGCCGATCAGCGTCGACTCGGTGCCGACGCTCATTGAGTTCAAGGCGAAGCATCGGCTGCGCGTCGACCTCGTCAGCGACTTCAGGCGCGACATCTCGCGTGCGTACGGCGTGCTGCTTGCCGACAGATTCTTCTCGGCACGCGCCTATTTCCTGGTGGGTCTCGACGGAACGATCGCCTGGGCCCACGTGGAGGCGAACCCCGGCCTGAAGCGGTCGAACGCGGAGATCTTCGAGCAGATCGCCGTGGTCACGGCCTGACGATACCTCGCGCGCCATGAGCGATCCACTCGCACTGCTCGCGCGCGCCGACAAGTGGTCTCTTTCCGCCACCGACGGGGTCGCGTTCGCGCCGCCGTTCCCCACGTGGCTGGACTCGCCGGGATTCTGGGACGAGGCATCGCTCCACCACTACTCGTTCGCGCCGCTCTTCACCGTCAGCGCGCTCGATAGCGACGGCCACGAGGTCGCGATGCGGCCGGTCGCGCGGAGATGGAGCCCGGCCGAGCTGACCGTCGACTACCGGCTCGCAAACGGGATGATGGCGAGTGAGGTGCGGACCGTGCAGCCCGGTGGCGTCTTCGCCTCCGAGTGGCTGGTGCAGGGGCTGCGGCACGCGCCGCTGCATCTCGTCGCGTGGACCGCGCACGACGCGACGGATCTCGACCGGTGGTCGGCGGGCTACGACGGCGCATTTGCCTTTCACACTACGGTCTACGACGAGCGTGGCGAGGCGCTGCCCGTGCGCGCAGAGCTCGCGTGCTACGGCGAGACCGCGAGCTGGGCCGGCTATCTCACGGCGCGCGTCCCCTCGGCGCCGCGGTGGAATCTCACTCCCTTCGTGGAGAAGTGGGCGGGCGAGGGACTTCCCAATGAGATCCGCCTCGAGGGCCCGACCGCCGATGCGATGCTCTTCGGCGCGGTGCACCGCGCGCTCGCGGTGACCACCGAGGGCGCGTGGAGCACCTTCGCGATGCGTCTCACGCCGATGCAGCTGCCGCAACGCGCAGGCGCTCCGGCGAATCCGCCCAGCGTCATCATCGTGGTGCCCACCAGCGAAGAGCCGTCGCATGCCGCGACGCTCGGCGGGACGAGCCGGCGGCGATGGGCCGAGCGATTCGCGCACGCGCCGCAGTTCAGCTGCTCCGATCCGTATCTCGAGCACTACTACTGGTATCGCTGGTACGGGCTTTGGTCGAATGCGATCGAGCACGATGCCGGCGCGATTGGCGCGCCCGCGATGCGTGAGGGGATCGGCGCGCTGCACACGCCGTCGGCGCTCGCGGCGCCGGCGAACATCCGCGAGCTGCGCTGGCTCGACTCGCCGGTACTCGCGCGCGGTGCGCTGCGCAGCATCTTCGCGCACCAGCGGGAGGACGGCAGCATCCCCGCGCGCATCTTCGCCGACCATCGCTCGCAGGTTGGCGTGGCGCAGGCGAACTGGGGCGACGCCATTCTCGCGCTCGACGCGGCATGGCCGGATGAGGCGTTCCTGCGCGAGATGTACGCGCCGCTCTCGCGCTACGCGGATTGGCTGATGCTTTCGCGCGACTCGGAGTCGTCGGGGATGATCGACATCCTTGCGCCGCGCGAGATCGGTGAGCAGCACTCGTCGCGCTTCGAGGGCGTGGATCCGGGGGGCGCACGCGATGAGCTCACGGCGGGGAAGCGACTCAAGGGCATCGACGTCACGACGTACGCGTACTCGCTCGTGCGCGCGCTCGAGACGATGGCCCAGCGCGCCGGACATCCGCCGGATGCGCGACGCTGGCGGCTCGCGCGCGAGCGCATCGCGATCGCGGTGCGCGCGCGCATGTGGAGCGCGCAGGACGAGATGTTCTCCGACGTCGATCCGGCGAGCGGCGATCGCACTCGCGTGAAGACCGCGCACGCGTTCTTCCCGTACGCCACCGATCTCGTTGGCGCGCGCGACGTCGCGGGGCTCGAGCGGCATCTGCTCGATCCCGGCGAGTTCTGGACGCCCTTTCCCGTTCCGGTCACCTCCGTGGACGATCCGTTCTTCAGCGCGTATGGCGAGTGGAAGGGACAACGGCAGTCGGAGCCGTGGAACGGTCGCGTCTGGCCAGCGGTGAACAGCAGCGTGATGGATGCGCTCGGCGCGATGGCCACAACGCATGCACCCGCGCTGCGCGAGGAGGCTGCATCGTTCCTGTTGCGCTTCGTCCGCATGATGTTCCATGACGGGGAGCTCGGCAAACCGAACTCCTTCGAGCACTACAATCCGCTCACGGGTCAGGCGTCCGTGTATCGGGGGCTCGATGACATTCAGCGTGGGTGGGTCGCCGACCACATCGTGCAGTACGTGATGGGGATCCGCCCGCACGAGGGAGGGATCACCGTCGACCCGTTTCCGTTCGGGCTTGAGCGCGCGGAGATCACGCACGTGCACGCGCGCGGGAAGCGCATCGATGTGCGCCTCGCGGGACGGAGACTGGTCGTGAGCGTCGACGGTGAGGCGCGCGAGACGGTGCTGGGTGAGGCGCTCGAGATCGCCGATTAGCCCCCGGTCGCGACCCCTTTCCTTATGTATGTGACGAAGGTGCCTGTTCGGTCATCTTGTCCGAACAGGGTTCGTCGTCTAAGTTGGGGCGTCCAGTAACTCCGAGGGTCATTGCCGCGCGCTCGCCCGTCTGCCGCACCGTCCGCCGGACCTCCGCCGCTCACGAGCACGGAGCCCGGTGGCGCGCCGCAGAACCACTTCACGCAGCAGATCCTCGACTCGCTTCCGCTTGGGCTGCACGTCGTCGATCGAGAGTATCGGGTGCGCGCCTGGAATCGCACGCGTGAATCCGGGATGCAGGGCGTGCAGCGCGACGACGCGCTCGGCCGGAGCATCTTCGAGCTACTGCGCCGCCAGCCGGAAGAAGTGCTGCGGCGCGAGTTCGATTCCGTCTTCCGCACCGGCGAGATCCTGCGCTTCGACATCGAGTCGTCAGTCGGCGGCGAGGCGCGTGTCTACCGCGTGTCGAAGATTCCGATGCGCGATGAGGGCGGCGTCGTGACGCACGTCATCACCATCGGCGAGGACGTCACCGATGCGATCCGCGCGCAGGAGGAGGCGGCGCAGGCGCGCAAGCTCGCCGCAGTGGGGACGCTCGCGGCGGGCGCGATGCACGAGATCAACAATCCGCTCGCCACGATCGGCGCGTGCGCCGAGACGCTCGCGCTGCAGCTCGGCGATCCATCGATGCCCGCGCAGTTGCGCGCGTCGTTCGCGGAGCTGTGCGCGATCATCGATCACGAGGTGCATCGGTCGAAGCGGATCCTGAACGGGCTCCTCGACTTCAGCCGGCCCACTGGTGCGACGCGGTCGCTGTCCGAGCTCCACGACATCATTGAACAGACGCTCCGGCTCCTCAAGTATCATCCGACCTTCCGCGCGATGCTGGTCGAGGTCGACATCCCCGACGCGAGGATCGTGGTGCGCGCGGATCGCGATCAGCTGGTGCAGGTGCTCATGGCGCTCATGCTCAACGCCACGGATGCGATGAATCGTGCAGGCACCATCCGTCTGCGCGCGTTCCGCTCACCCGTGAGAGGGGAGGAAGTCGTGATGGAGGTGATCGACGCAGGGAGCGGAATCTCCGCCGCGGTACGCCAGCGCCTCTTCGAGCCGTTCTTCACGACGAAGCCCCCCGGTCGAGGCACGGGACTCGGTCTGTCGATCTGCTACGGGATCGTCGCCGATCACGGCGGACGCATCGAGGTCGACAGCATCGTCGGACAGGGAAGCACCTTTCGCGTGATCCTTCCACTCGCGGAGCCCGCGGCATGAGAGACGACAA
>JALYSW010000206.1 GCA_030854615.1 Gemmatimonadota bacterium | reverse complement strand
TCCACCTCACCCTCGTGCCATACATCAGAGCCGCGGGCGAGGTGAAGACGAAGCCGACGCAGCACTCGGTGCGCGAGCTCATGGAGATCGGAATCCAGCCGGACATGCTCATCTGTCGCACCGAGCGTCCGCTCTCCGAAGACGTGAAGCGCAAGATCGCGCTCTTTTGCAACGTGGAGTTCGGCTCCGTCATCGAGAGTCGCGACGTGCCGTCGATCTACGAGATCCCGCTCTCCTTCCACGAACAGGGACTCGATGAGCGCGTGGTCGAGCGCCTCTCGCTCGGCGGAAAGAAGGCGGACCTCACGCTGTGGCGCGAGATGGTCTCGCGGATCTACGCGCCACATGGGCGCGTACGCATCGCGGTCGTCGGGAAGTACACGGAGCTCGTCGACAGCTACAAGAGCGTGCAGGAGTCGCTGATTCACGGCGGCATCAGCAGCGACGTCGGCGTCGACATCACGTGGATCTCGAGTGATCTCTTCTCGTCGCCCGAGCGCACGGCCGAGCTGCTCGACGGCATGGATGGACTGCTGATTCCCGGCGGATTCGGCGTGCGCGGGATCGACGGCATGGTCAACGCGGTGAAGTACGCGCGCGAGAAGGGGATGCCGTTCTTCGGCATCTGCCTCGGCATGCAGGTCGCGTCGATCGAGTTCGCGCGCAACAAGTGCGGGCTCGAGGACAGTCACTCGAGCGAGTTCGCTCCCGAGTGTGGCAACCCCGTCATCTCGCTGATGGAGTCGCAGCAGCACGTGACCGACATGGGCGGTACCATGCGGCTCGGTGCGTACCCCGCGCGCCTCAAGGCAGGGTCGCTCGTCGCGCACATGTACGGCGGGCCGGATGCCAGCGAGCGGCACCGGCACCGCTACGAGTTCTCGAACGCCTATCGCGAGATATTCGAGCGGCACGGCGTGCGCTTCAGCGGACTCTCGCCCGATGGCTCGCTCGTCGAGCTCATCGAGATTCCCGATCATCCGTGGTTCGTCGGCTGCCAGTTCCATCCGGAGCTGAAGTCCCGGCCGACACGTCCGCATCCGCTCTTCGCCGGCTTCATCGCGGCGGCCGTCACGGCGAATCAGGGACGCGCCGATGAGCGCGAGCGGTTGCAGCGAGCGCACGCCGCGGGGTGATGCCGCCCGCCCGCTTTCCGGCCGATGCGTTCTTCGTCATCGCCGGACCGTGCGTCATCGAGGGCGACGATCTCAACTTTCGCGTCGCGGATCATCTCGCGCGTCTCGCGGAGCGGGTGCCGGGCGGGATCATCTTCAAGGCGAGCTTCGACAAGGCCAATCGCTCCAACACGGGCGCCCCACGCGGCCCAGGTCTCGATGAGGGGCTGGCAGCTCTCGCGCGCGTGCGCGAGCACTCCGGGCTGCCGGTGCTCACCGATGTGCATCTCCCAGAGCAGTGCGCGCCTGCAGCGCAGGTTGCCGACGTGCTGCAGATCCCCGCGTTCCTCTGTCGTCAGACGGACCTGCTCGTCGCCGCGGGCGCGACGGGGAAAGCCGTGAACGTGAAGAAGGGGCAGTGGATGCACCCCGAGGGCATGCGCGGCGCAACGGACAAGGTGCGCGCAGGCTCGACGAAGGACATCGCGGTGACCGAGCGCGGCACCTTCTTCGGCTACGGCGACCTCGTCGTCGACATGCGCTCTTTCGTGCGCATGCGTGCCGCGTGCGATGCGCCCGTGATCTTCGACGGCACACACAGCGTGCAGCAGCCGGGGCGCGGCGAGGGCGGGAGCAGTGGTGGGGCGCGCGAGTTCATCCCGCCGCTCACGTACGCCGCGGTCGCCGCGGGCGCGGATGGTCTCTTCCTCGAGACGCACCCCGATCCGGCGCACGCGCCGAGCGATGGACCGAACATGCTCCCGCTGCATGCGCTCGACGGCGTAATCGATCGTGCGGTCGAGCTCTGGCACCTCTGCAAACGATGATCGCCGCGGCGCTCGCCAAGCGGATCAAGCTCGTCGGCCTCGATGTCGACGGCGTCCTCACAGATGGCGGCATCTACCTCGGCGATGTCGGAGGCATGGCGCAGGAGTTCAAGCGCTACGACATCCAGGATGGACTCGGCATCAGGCTCCTCCGTGCGTCGGGGATCAAGGTCGTCATCATCACCGGGCGCGTGTCGGAGAGCGTACGGCTGCGCGCGGCCGAGCTCGAGGTCGACGATCTCATTCAGGATGGGCACGCACGCAAGCTTCCGGCGCTCCTCCGCATGCTCGAGCGCTTCGACATCAAGGTGGCAGACGCAGCATTCGTCGGCGACGACTTTCCCGATGATCCCGTGCTGCGCGTGGTGGGGCTGCCGGTGGCGGTCGGCAACGCGGCGCCGGAGATCAGCGCACTGTGCAGCGTGAAGCTCAAGAAAACCGGCGGCCATGGTGCGGTGCGCGAGTTTTCCGAGATGCTGCTCAAGGCGCGCGGCGACTGGGAGCGCGTCGTCTCGGATTATCTCGTCGAGCGCATCGACACGAAGCTCGAGGTGCTGCGGTGAACTCCGCTGAGATCATCGAGCGCGGCCGTACCGTCATTCGGATGGAGCGTGACGCGCTGGCCGCGCTCGCGGCACGCATTGGCGAGAGCTTTGCCAATGCGGTGAATCTGCTCGCTGCCGCCGAAGGGCAGGTGATCGTGAGCGGCGTCGGGAAGTCCGGCCTCATCGGCCAGAAGATCGCGGCGACGTTTCGCTCGACGGGAACGTCCGCGAGCTTCCTGCATCCCACTGAGGCGATGCACGGCGACTTGGGGCTCGTCGGGCCGACGGACGTCGCGCTCTTCATCTCGAAGAGCGGCGAGACGGACGAGCTGACTCCGCTGGCGGAGCAGCTCAAGCGGTTCGGTGTACCCATGATCGTGATCACCGGCGCCGTCGATTCCTTTCTCGCCCGCCAGGCCGACGTCTTCCTCGACGCGAGCGTGGAAGACGAGGCGTGCCCGACCACCGATGCGCCGACGACGAGCACCACCGCTGCCCTCGCCCTCGGCGACGCGCTCGCGGTGGCGCTGCTCTCCGCCAAGGGGTTCCGGCGCGAAGACTTCGCGCGGCTACATCCGGGCGGGTCGCTCGGGCGCAAGCTCGTGACGCGCGTGCGCGATCTGATGGTCGCCGACGAGCTTCCGATGCTTCCGAAGAGCGCGGAAATGCGCGAGGCGGTGGTGCTGCTCGCGAAGCGCCGCGGCACCGTCGCGATCGTCGACGATGTGAAGCGCGTGCTCGGCGTGATCACCGCGGGCGACCTGACGCGCCTCATGGAGCGCGGCGATGACTTTCTCTCCGTGCCGGTCTCGCAGGTGATGAACACCACGCCGAAGGTCGTGCACGACGACGAGCTCGCGAGTGCGGGCGCCTATCGCATGGAGCAGCACGGGATCATGGCGCTGCCGGTCATCGATTCGCGCGAGCGGCTCGTCGGGATGATCCACCTGCACGATCTCATGCGCGCGGGAATTCTGTGAGGCGGTTGCTCCTCATCGGCTGTGTCGCCGGACTCGCGGCCCTCGGCGCCTGTCAGGAGGGAACCAAGCCACCGATTGCCGCGCGCAATCCGCTCGCCGACTCCGCGGATCAGGTGATGTTCGGGATCAGCACCTTCATCACGGACAAGGGGCTGCTCCGCGCGCAGCTGATGGCGGACACCGGCTACTTCTTCGATGGCAACTCGCGCATCGAGATGCGGAACGAGAAGACGACCTTCTTCACGAACACCGGTGCGCAGAGCGCGGTGCTCACGTCGAAGGAAGGGACGTACATGACTGCGCGCTCGACGATGGAGGCGCGGAAAAACGTCCTCGTCGTCACCACCGATGGGAAGCGGCTCACCACCGAGCAGCTCCACTACAATCAGGGGACGAACGAGATCTCGAGCGACAGCTCGTTCGTGATGACGGAGCCCACGCGCGAGCTGCGCGGCATCGGCTTCGTATCGGATCCCAATCTGATCAACATCCAGGTGAAGCGCGTGTTGAGCGGGCAGGGTCCGCTGCCGCTCCCCGGGCAGCAGCACCCGTGATCAACACCGTCTCGCGTCGCTCGCTCGCGGTGGTCGTCGCGTTGTCTGCATTCGCGATGTCGCTCCAGGCGCAGCAGCCGACTACTCCGCCGGTGCCACCGGCCATACCGCCGCCAGGCGCTCCACCGTCCTCCGGGGTCCCGGGCCAGCCGGCGCCCGTCACCACGCTCCCCGCGGGAACGGCGCCGTCGGGACAGTGCGATCTCCTCGTCACCCCGAACTCCGACTCCACGCACTTCACCTCGGCGAAGCTTCCCAGCGGGGAGTACAACAACTTCGTCGGCGGCGGAATCACCGGTCACTGTCCCGTGCAGCAGATCACGCTGATCGCCGACAGCGCCGAGTGGTTCGGCGATCTGCACATGTGGCATCTCATCGGACACGTGCACTACGTCGAGCCGCGCCTCACGATGGACTCGGACGTCGCGACCTACTATCTCACCGATGAGCACCTGCTCTCGGAGGGGAATGTCCATACGCTCCTGCCGAGTGGCACGACGCTCGTCGGGCCGCGCGTCGAGTACTATCGCGCCGCACCGAAGATTCGCGCGGTCGCACACATGATCGCGCCCGGCCGGCCGACGATCAACGTCGTCGAGAAGGACTCCACCGGAAAGCCATCGCCGCCGACCATCGTCGTCGCCAACACCGTCGTCATGGATGGTGACAGCCTCGTCTACGCGTCGCAGAACGTCGTCATCACGCGCCCCGACGTGGTCGCCACCGGCGACACCGCGATGATGAACAGCCAGACCGAGTTCGCGCGCCTCATGAAGTCGCCGAAGATCGTGTCGCGCGGGAAGAAGCAGTTCATTCTGTACGGCGAGGTCATCGATCTCTTCGGACAGAACCATGCCCTGCAGCGCGTGCTTTCGAAGGGGAAGGCCAAGAGTATCAGCGACAGCGCGACGATGACGGCGGACACGATCGACTTCCGCATGGAAGCGGGACTCATGCAGCGCGCGTACGCGTGGGGCAAGTCGCGCGCACACGCGGTGAACCCAACCTACGATGTGCTCTCCGACTCGATCGATCTCCGCATGCCGGGGCAGCGCACGCGAGAGATCCGCGCGGTGCGGAAGGCGTACGCGCAGAGCCTCCCCGACACCGCGAAGCTCCACACCAAGGAAAAGGACTGGATGCGCGGCGACACCATCACTGCGCATTTCGACAGCACGCAGGCGCCCGGGGACACGTCGAGCCAACCGCAGATGAAGCAGCTGATCGCGCAGGGGAGCGCGCAGTCGTTCTACCAGCTCGCCGCGAAGGATTCCGGCGTCGTAGGCCCGGCGATCAATTACGTGAAGGGGCGCGACATCTCGATCTTCTTCGCCAACCGCGTGGTGCAGGTCGTCGACATCGTCGATCAGGCGCAGGGCGTCTATCTCGAGCCGCAGGTGCCCGGTCGCTCGGACACGCTCACGACGCGGCGCGGCGCGGGTACTGCCACGACGCGCCGCCCCTCGAGGCGGCCATGATCGAGCGACAGCTTCCGCTCCCCGTCCAGCGCTTCATCGAGGAACACGCGCGCGGCGACCGCTGGACGGCGATGGCGCTGCACGCGCTCGTCTGCGCGGCGCGCGACAACGGCGACGTGCTCTTCAACGACATCGCCATTCAGTACCGCAACGACTACCTCGGGATGGTTCGCGGCGAGGGACGCGATGCCGATCGCGAGGCGGGACGGCTCGGTCTCGACGAGGTGCGCGAGCATCTCACGCGCACCGTGCTCCCGCGCCTCGCGCAGGACGGCCTCATCACGCTCCCCCCGGGGCAGATCGGCGCTGATACCACAATCACCATCGAGCCGTCCTACTGGAGTCAGCTGGAGCCATACCGTCAGGCGATCCAGGACTCGGGTGTCGAGGGAGTGCTCAAGCACACGGGCGAGCACGCGGTCGTGCGCGCCGGAGAGCGAGGTCCGCAGGCACCGCTCGAGGGCGGCAGTGTGCTCGAAGCTCGTTCACTGGTAAAGACTTACAAGCGGCGCCGGGTCGTCAATGATGTGGACTTGCGCTTGCAACAGGGGGAGATCGTCGGGCTCCTCGGCCCTAACGGGGCGGGGAAGACGACGACCTTCTATATGATCGTCGGGCTGGTGCAGCCGCAGGAGGGGCGCATCCTGCTCGACAATCGCGACATTACCGAGATGCCGATGTACAGGCGCGCTCGCCTGGGCATTGGCTACCTTTCTCAGGAACCCTCGATATTTCGTAAGCTTACGGTCGAGGAGAACATCCTCGCGATTCTCGAGTCGATGAAGCTGTCGGCGCGCGATCGGGAAGCGAGGCTGGAGCAGCTGCTGGGAGAGTTGAGCATCGCACATCTGCGTCACAACCGCGCTTACTCGCTGTCCGGAGGGGAGCGCCGTCGCCTCGAGATCACCCGAGCGCTCGTGACGCAGCCGAAGTTCATGATGCTGGATGAACCGTTCGCCGGAGTCGATCCGATCGCAGTTCACGACATTCAGTCGATCGTGGCCGGCCTTCGTCATCGTGGAATCGGAGTACTCATCAGCGATCACAACGTGGAGCAGACGCTGGATATCGTAGACCGCGCGTACATCATGTTCGACGGCCAGGTAAAGGTTTCCGGGACCGTCCGCGAGCTCGTCCACGACGAGACCGTGGCCGAGATCTACCTCGGACCCACGCTCGCCGCGCGCCTGCGTGCGCGCTTCGGCGACACGGATCGGTCGAGTCGTGGAGGTGCTGCATGAGATCAGGCATGTCGCAGCACACGCAGATGAAGCAGGAGATCAAGATCAATCCGCGCCTCTATCAGGCGATGGATCTCCTCTACATGCCATTGCTTGATTTGCAGCAGCACCTCAAGCAGGAGCTCCTCAACAA
>JALYSW010000205.1 GCA_030854615.1 Gemmatimonadota bacterium | reverse complement strand
GAGTACGCTTCCTCGGCCTCGCGCATCAGCTTGTCCGCCTCTTCCTGCGTCATCTGTCCGCGGCGTACCATGTATTGCACGAGGTCGCGGGCGCTCTCGATGGCGAAGCCGGCGAGACCGGCGGCGGCGCCGATCACATCCTTCATGGCGGCGGCGACTTTGCTTCCCGCCTCCTGACTGATTTCCTGTGCGCGGGCCGCCATCTCGGCGACGGTGTCGCGGACGTCGGTGCTGCGATGACCGGGTGGGCGCCGTGGAGCGACCGGAGCGGTAGGCGCCCCAGGATCGACGGGGGCGTTCGTATCGACGGTCAGCGGCTTGTCGGCCATGGGGGGTCGCACTCCGAGTGCGCGAATGTGTAAGGCCGGTGAGGCCTACGATCTATATGTATCAGGGCGTACGGTGGCATGTGGTGCCGCCACGTGATTTCGGTGGGTAAGTATATGATTTTACGCAGTCTATGCAAGGAGTATCCGGGGCGGGATCGTAGCACATTCGCCGCGCTGTAGCCTCATAACTCCACAAGATATTTGCAGTTATTAAGGCATTTAGCAAACAGTATAACAACTTCATAACGACAAATAGTGCTTACTGACATAAACGTGTTGGATTTGAGCAGGGTGCTGGCGGGGCCGCTAGCGACGATGCTGCTTGGTGATCTTGGTGCCAACGTCATCAAGGTCGAACGCCCCGGCTCAGGTGACGATACCCGCGGCTGGGGACCCCCCTTCGCCCCCGACGGTGAGAGCGCCTACTACCTCAGCGTCAACCGCAACAAGAAGAGTCTCGCCGCCGACCTTGCGGTGCCTGCAGACCGCGAGCTCATCCGACGTCTCATCGGCGATGCCGATATCGTCGTCGACAATTTCAAGCGCAGCATGCTCTCGAGAAACGGATTCGACGTTCCCACGATCCTGGCGGCCCATCCGCGTCTCGTCTGGTGCACCATCACCGGCTTCGGTCCACACAGCGCACGCGCCGGCTACGACTTCGTCGTGCAGGCCGAGCAGGGATGGATGGCGATCACGGGGGATCCGGCGGGTGCGCCGATGAAGGTCGGCGTCGCGCTCGCGGATGTCGTGGCGGGGAAGGATGCGTGCATCGCGATCCTCGCCGCGCTCGTGGCGCGCGGGCAATCGCAACGCGGACGACACGTCACCGTCTCGCTCGCCGCGAGCGCGAGCGCGGCGCTCGTCAACGTCGCGCAGAACGCGCTCGTCTCGGGCGATGAGCCGAGGCGCTGGGGGAATGGCCATCCGAATCTCGTGCCGTACCAGCTGTTCGAGGCGGCAGATCGTCCCCTCGTAATCGCCGTCGGCAACGATGCGCAGTGGAGCGCGTGCGCGCGCGCGCTCGGACTTATCGCGCTCGGAGGCGATCCACGTCTCGCCACGAACGCGGGCCGGATCGCGGAGCGCGGGCGCGTCATCGCGACGATGACGGCGCGCATCGCGGAACGGACAGCGGCGCAGTGGATCGCGCTGCTGGATGCGGGCGGGGTGCCGTGCGGCGTCGTGCGCACCGTCCTCGAGTCGCTCCGCGGCATCGACGCCTCGGCGCAGACGGGGGTCGCGCCGAGCGTGCCCGGGACGATTCGCATGGCGCCGCCGAAGCTCGACGAGCATGGCGCGGAGATCCGCGCGCGGGGCTGGGCATCGTTCATCCCGCAGCGCTGACGCATGCGCTATATCGGCAACAAGACGCGGCTGCTTCCGTTTCTGATGGGCACCATCGAGAAGCTCGCGCCGTCGCCGAAGACGGCACACGATGCGTTCTCCGGCACGGCCGCCGTCGGTCGCGCGCTTAAAGGCGCGGGATGGCGCGTCGCGTCGAGCGATCTGATGACGTACTCGTACGTCTTTCAGCGCGCGTATGTGGTGGCCCAGCGCGCGCCGAGCTTCGCGGCGCTGCGCGCGGGCGATCCCGAGCTGCGGCGCGCGCTGCGCTCGCCGTCGTTCCGGAAGTCGATTGCGGGAAAGGGCGCGCTCGGAGCGATGAGCGAGTATCTCGCGCGCTGGGTGGACACGGAGCGCGGCTTCATCGGTACGCACTTCGCGCCGGCGGGCGGGCGGATGTACTTCACGCAGGAGAACGCCGATCGCATCGACGCGATACGGCGCCGCTTGTACGAGTGGTGGTCTGCGGGGCTCATCCAGGACGACGCGTATTACGTGTTGCTGGCGGCACTGATCGAGGGCGCCGATCGCGTCGCGAACACGGCGGGAGTGTATGCGGCGTACATCAAGCGCTGGCAGTCGAATGCGCGGCGACCGCTCACACTCAGGCCGGAAATTCCGCAGCGCGGTGCGAGGGGATCGACCGCGCATCGTGCCGACGCGACGGCAGTGGCCGCGTCGACGGGAGAAGTGGAGCTGATCTACATCGATCCACCGTACAACGCGCGGCAGTACTCGGGCTACTATCATGTACCGGAGGTGATCGCCCGAGGGTGGTTCGAAGCGGTGCCGGTGCTGCGCGGGAAGACCGGCCTCGTCGCTGGGGACGGACAGCAGAGCGACTGGTGCTCGGCCCGAAAGGCCGGGGCGGCGCTCGCGGCGCTGCTGGAGGCGACCGGCGCGCGTCACGCGCTGGTCAGCTACAATTCAGAGGGACTGCTTAGCGAGCGCGACCTTAAGGACGTGCTTGCCGATGCGGCAAAATTTGGAACAGTGAAGCGCTTCTCGCGCGGCTATCGCCGCTATCGGTCAGATAGCGACCGCATCGGGCGTATTTACCAGGGAGATTCGGTCCGTGAGCTACTCTATCATGTGCGTCTTCGATGACGTGACTTTACCGTTACGCGCTACAGGACAATTCGTCTCTGATGCATGGCGAGCCTCGCACCATCTCTTTCGGATCTTACGGGGCTGTCCAGAGGGCGCACAAAGCGTTACACTAGCGTCGTGAAGACCACGGTGACAGCGCCGCGACCGATCGATCCGCTCGAAGCGGATCACGACGTAATTGCGCGTGTGCTACAGGGAGATCGTAACGCGTTCGGGTTGTTGATCGGACGTTACAGCGATCCGTTGTTCAGACACGCGCTCGGGATGACAGGAAGCCCTGATGTGGCGGAGGATATTCTCCAGGCCTCGTTCATCAAGGCATACCAGCATCTCGCGGAAGTGCACGGACGGTTCGATGCGTGGATATTCCGGATCGTGGCGAATGGGTGCAAGGACTGGCTCAAGAACATTCGCCGCACGCACCAGAGCTATGAGGAGGACGATCAGCCCTCTTCCTTTTCGACGCCGGACGAAGAGCTCGACCGCACGGAACTACGGAGTGATCTGGATACGGCGCTCATGCAACTGGCTCCATCGCTACGCGAAGCGTTCGTGATGAAGCACGTCGAAGGTCGTTCGTACGAAGAAATGGCCGATCTGCTGACTACCACCGTCGGAGCACTTAAGATGCGCGTCCACCGCGCGCGTGAGGCGCTCCAGGCTCTTCTTGAGGAAAAGTACGCGTGATGCAAGACAACCTGGATCCCAGAGAGTATCGGAATCCGTCGGCTCCCAAGGGAGACGCGCCGGTTCGTCCGATCACCGATCGTGAAGTGCCGCTCACGGGCCAGCAGACGCCCACGGCGATCCATTCCTGGCTGGACGGCGAGCTCTC
>JALYSW010000292.1 GCA_030854615.1 Gemmatimonadota bacterium | reverse complement strand
CGAGCCGAGCGCCGTCGTCACGGACAGGGTGAGATTCGAACTCACGAAACGGTTGCCCGTTCTCCGGTTTTCGAGACCGGTGCCTTCAGCCACTCGGCCACCTGTCCAGGCAAGGCGTAAAAGCTATTGGCCAGCGGGAGGCGAGTCAACGGAAAGTGCCCGCCGCGCAGCGAACAGTTCGCGCAACAGCGCCCCACATTCATCCCCTCGAACGCCACCGCGCACCTGTGGCCGATGATTGAGCACGGGATGACGCAGCAGATCCTCCACCGAGCCCGCCATTCCCGCCTTGTCGTCCCACGCGCCGAACACCACACCTTTCACGCGTGCGAGCACGCTCGCCCCCGCACACATCGCGCACGGCTCCAGCGTCACGTACAACACGCAGTCGGTGAGCCGCCAGGTGCCGAGCGATGCGGCGGCCGCGCGCAGCGCGAGCACCTCGGCGTGCGCCGTCGGGTCCTGATCGCGCACGGTGCGATTCCCCTCCCGCGCGACGAGCACACCATCGCGCACCACGAGCGCGCCGACGGGAACCTCGCCCGCTTCCGCCGCCTCACGCGCAACGACGAGCGCCTCCGCAATCCAGCGCTCGTCGTCCACCAGACTCATCTCACTCAGACCGCAGCCTCCGCTGGCTCGCTCGGCACCGAGTCGTCATGCCCCACGACCTCGAAGCCGAGCGTCCCGTCTGCGTTGCGCGTGACGCTCACGTGGTCGCCGTCCTTGAAGCGGCCATCGAGCACCGCCATCGCGAGCGGATTCTGCAGATACCGTTGGATCGCACGCTTCAGCGGACGCGCACCGAACGCCGGATCGAATCCCTCCTCCGCCAGCATGCGCTTCGCATCGGGGGTGAGCTCCAGCGTGATCTTTCGATCAGCGAGCAGAGTCTTGAGCCGCTCGAGCTGCAAGTCGACGATGAACTCGATCTGATCCATCGCCAGCGGATGGAAGATGATGATGTCATCGACACGATTGAGAAACTCCGGTTTGAAGTTCCGCCTGAGCTCCGACATCACGTGCGTCTCCACCTCGGCCCAGTCCGCAGTGCCACGCTCGAGAATGAACTGGCTCCCGATGTTCGACGTCATGATGATCACGGTGTTCCTGAAGTCCACCGTGCGCCCCTGCGAATCTGTGAGCCGCCCGTCGTCGAGTATCTGCAGCAACACGTTGAAGACATCCGGATGCGCCTTCTCGATCTCGTCGAAGAGCACCACCGAGTACGGACGCCGTCGCACGGCCTCCGTGAGCTGTCCGCCCTCCTCGTAGCCGACGTAGCCCGGCGGCGCGCCGATGAGCCGAGCGACCGCGTGCTTCTCCATGTACTCGGACATGTCGATGCGCACGAGCGCATGCTCGGAGTCGAACAGGAAGTCCGCCAGCGCGCGCGCGGTTTCGGTCTTGCCGACACCGGTGGGGCCGAGGAAGATGAACGAGCCGATCGGACGATTCGGATCCTGCAGCCCCGCGCGCGAGCGACGCACCGCATCCGCGACCGCCTTCACCGCCTCGCGCTGCCCGACCACGCGACGCGCCAGCTCGTCCTCCAGCTTGATCAGCCGCTCGCGCTCCGTCTCCATCATCCGCGAGAGCGGAATTCCCGTCCACCGCGACACGATGTCGGCGATGTCCTCGGCGTCCACCTCCTCCTTCAGGAAGCGCGGCCCCGACATCTGCTTCTGCTTGAGCGCCTGCTCCGACTCGCGCAGCTCCGCCTCGAGCTTCGGGATCTCGCCGTACGACAGTTCCGCCGCGCGACCGAGATCGCCCGTGCGCTGCGCCTGCTCCACCTCGGTGCGCGCCTGATCGATCTGCTGCTTGATCACGCTCAGCTTCCCGAGCGAGTCCTTCTCCGCCTGCCATTGCGCCTTCATTCCGCCGGACTTTTCCTTGAGCTCCGCGAGCTCGCGCTCGAGCGTCTGGAGTCGCTCGCGCGAGGCGGCATCCTTCTCCTTTTTCAGTGCCTGCCGCTCGATCTCGAGCTGCATCACGCGACGCTCGACTTCGTCGATCTCCTGCGGGAGCGAGTCGATCTCGATGCGGAGCCGCGACGCCGCCTCGTCGATCAGATCGATCGCCTTGTCGGGAAGAAAGCGATCGCCGATGTAGCGATTGGACAGCGTCGCCGCGGCGATGATGGCCGAATCGGTGATGCGGACGCCGTGATGCACTTCGTAGCGTTCCTTGAGGCCGCGCAGGATCGCGATCGTGTCCGGGACCGTCGGCTCACCCACGAACACCGGCTGGAAGCGGCGCTCGAGCGCCGCGTCCTTCTCGATGTGCTTCCGGTACTCGTCGAGTGTCGTCGCGCCCACGACGCGGAGCTCACCGCGCGCCAGCATCGGCTTGAGCATGTTCCCCGCGTCCATCGACCCTTCTGCCGCACCGGCTCCCACGAGCGTGTGCAGCTCGTCGATGAAGACGACGAACTTGCCCTCCGACGAGATGATCTCCTTGAGCAGCGCCTTGAGCCGCTCCTCGAACTCGCCACGAAACTTGGCGCCGGCGATGAGCGCGGCGAGATCGAGCGCGACCAGCCGCTTCCCGCGCAGCGACTCGGGGACATCGCCATTGATGATGCGCTGCGCGAGCCCCTCGACGATCGCCGTCTTGCCGACGCCGGGCTCGCCGATGAGCACCGGATTGTTCTTGGTCCGGCGCGAGAGTACCTGAATGACACGGCGGATCTCCTCGTCGCGCCCGATGACGGGATCGAGCTTTCCGGCGCGTGCCGCGGCGGTGAGATCGCGGGTGTACTTCTCCACGGCCTGATACTGATTCTCCGGAGTCTGATCCGTGACGCGATGCGACCCGCGCACGGACTGCAGCGCCTCGAGCAGATCCGCGCGGTTGACCCCGAGCTCTTCCAGAACAGTTTTTGACTCGGTGCCCTTCGTCTCGGCCAGCGCCAACAGAAGATGCTCGGTAGACACGAACGCGTCCTTGAGCTTTCGCGCCTCCTCGTCCGCAGTGTCCATCACCTTGTTGAGTTCGCGCGAGAGACTCGGTTGCGCGCCACTCTGCTTGGGGTAGCGCGCCGTCTCCTGCTGAATCCGCTCTCGCAGGCGAGCAGCGTCGACTCCCAATTTGTTGAGAATCGGGACGACGATTCCCTCCTCCTGCCCGAGCAGCGCGAGCAGGAGGTGCCCGTCATAGACGAGCGGATTCCCATTTTCGCGCGCGATCGAGATTGCTTCGTTGACGGCCTCGGCGGCCTTCACGGTGAGACGATCCGCGTTCAACATGCTAGGAGCCTATATGTTAATGTACATTATCACGTGGAGCATAAATCGTTACTTACAAAGAGATTGCAAGCTCGATACCAAAACACATGGTCATTTGGGCAGCGTGCGTTCGAGGGCACTGGCTGTATGCGGTCGACTTCAGCATTTCATCGCAAAGCCGTGCGTCACAATGACGCGCCGTTGACCGTCGCCATCCTTTGTCCTAGCCTTGCCGCATGATACGCGCCCGTCTCGCTGGCTGTTTCGCACTCCTGCTCGTCGCCGTGGCTGGCTGCAGTCGCACGCGCGTCGCGAGTCTCGGAATGCCCGACTCCACCTTCGTCGCGACCCTGAACGAGCTGCGGCGCATCGAGACCGACACGTCGCTCGACGTCACGATGCGGGACTCGACGCGCCGACTTATTCTGCGACGGCACAAGGTGACCAGCGCCCAGCTCGAGAGCGCATCTCGAATCCTCGCGCAATCGCCCACGCGCGCAAGCGACCTCTGGCGTCAGATCGAGAGCGTGTCGCGACCGATGCCACCGAAATCCGGTATCACGACAACCCCGACTGCCGCGCCCGGCAACAACCATCCCGTGCAGCACTGAAAATCGAATGCGCGACGACGGCAGGCGTCTTCGCGCATTCGAGAGTTACTTGATCACGATCATCTTCTTCGCCACCGCGCGTCCCTCGACCTCGATCCGGTAGAGGTACACGCCCGACGGGATCTCCTGGGAGCTGTTCAGATAATTGCCGTCCCAGAAGGCTGCGTAGCTGCCACAGTGGAGTTGAAGGTTCACGACCGGCTTGCCGGTCTGTCCGTCCCCACCGATTAAAACCGGTATGGCCACGAGCTGGGCGAGCACGTTGTAGATCCTGAGTGTGACGCGATAGCTACGGCTGGCCTCCGGACAGGTTGGCGGATCTCCAAGGGTGAACGGGATGGTCGTGGCCGGGTTGAAGGGGTTTGGGTAGTTCTGGCCAAGCTCGAACCCGGGGCTGCGCTCAAGGGGAGGCTTTGCAGAGGTGGAATCCTGCG
>JALYSW010000190.1 GCA_030854615.1 Gemmatimonadota bacterium | reverse complement strand
GGTGTCGCGTACGTTCTACGCGCGGGGTCAGACCGGCCAGCAGTTGCTGCTCGGCGCATACCAGGCGATGGCACGCCAGATCGCGCTCGGAGCGGTCGAGCTCCACACCCGCACGGAGATGCTCGACCTCGTCGTGAAGGACGGCCGCACCGCCGGCATCACCTGTCGAGACCTGGTCACCGGCGAGGTGTTCGGTCTCTCCGCGCACGCGGTCGTCCTCGCAACGGGTGGATACGGCAACGTCTTCTTCCTCTCGACCAACGCGATGAACTGCAACGTGACCGCCGCGTGGCGCGCGTCGAAGAAGGGCGCGTACTTCGCCAACCCCTGCTACACGCAGATCCACCCCACGTGCATCCCGGCGAGCGACGACTTCCAGTCGAAGCTCACGCTCATGTCGGAGTCGTTGCGCAACGACGGTCGCATCTGGGTGCCGAAGCAGATCGACGACACCCGATCGCCCGACCAGATCCCCGAAGCGGATCGCGACTATCTGCTCGAGCGCCGGTACCCGTCGTTCGGCAACCTCGTCGCGCGGGACGTTGCTTCGCGAGCGATCAAGCGAGAAGTCGACGCCGGGCGCGGCGTGGGTCCGCTCAAGAACGGCGCGTACCTCGATCTCCGGGATTCGATCGAACGGCTCGGCAAGGACGTGATCGAGGAGCGCTACGGCAATCTCATCGAGATGTACGAGCGCATCACCGACGAGAACCCGTACGTCGTGCCGATGCGCATCTTCCCGGCGGTCCACTACACGATGGGCGGGCTCTGGGTCGACTACAATCTCATGAGCACGATCCCGGGGCTGCACGTCATTGGCGAGGCGAACTTCTCCGACCACGGAGCGAACCGCCTCGGTGCGAGCGCGCTGATGCAGGGGCTCGCGGATGGCTACTTCATCATCTCCAGCACGATCGCCGACTATCTCGCGTCGAAGAAGCTCGCGCCCGTGGACACGACGCACGCGGCGTTCAAGGACGCTGAGGCGCGCGTCGCCGACATGACGAAGAAGCTGCTTGCGACGAAGGGAATGCGCACCGTCGACTCCTTCCATCGGGAGCTCGGCAGCATTCTGTGGGAGTACTGCGGCATGGCGCGCAACGAGGCCGGCCTCAAGATCGCGCTCGAGAAGATTCCCAGGCTGCGCGCTGAGTTCTGGCGCGACGTGAACGTTCCCGGGAGTGCCGACACGCTGAACCAGGCGCTCGAGAAGGCCGGTCGCGTCGCCGACTTCCTCGAGCTCGCAGAGCTGATGTGCCGCGACGCGCTCGAGCGGAAGGAGTCGTGCGGCGGTCACTTCCGCGAGGAATACCAGACTCCGGACGGCGAGGCGCTCCGCGACGACGCGCACTACGCGTACGTCTCCGCCTGGGAGTACGCGGGCGACGGGGCGGCGCCGATCCTGAACAAGGAGCCGCTCGACTTCGAATACGTGCACCTCGCGCAGCGGAGCTACAAATGAACGTCACCTTGCGCGTCTGGCGTCAGGCGGGTCCCCATGCCCCGGGAAAGATGGTCGAGTACAAGGCGGCCGAGATCAGCCCCGAAGCCTCCTTCCTCGAGATGATGGATGTCGTGAACGAGGAGCTCACGCTGAGCGGGCAGGAGCCGATCGCCTTCGATCACGACTGCCGCGAGGGGATCTGCGGGAGCTGCAGCATGATGATCGATGGTCTCGCACACGGCCCGAATCACGGCACGGCGACGTGCCAGCTGCACATGCGAAGCTTCCAGGACGGAGCCACGATCTTCGTCGAGCCCTGGCGCGTGCGGGCCTTTCCGGTGGTGAAGGATCTGTGCGTCGATCGCAGCGCCTTCGACCGGATCATCGCAGCGGGGGGATTCATCACTGCAGCCACCGGCGGCGCGCAGGATGCCAACACCACGCTCGTCCCGAAGCTCGCCGCGGACCTCGCGATGGACTCGGCCGCGTGCATCGGATGCGGCGCCTGCGCGGCCGCGTGCCCCAACGGCTCGGCCTCGCTCTTCACCGCAGCGAAGGTCACGCACCTCGCCGAGCTCCCGCAGGGGCAGCCCGAACGCTACCGGCGCGTGGTGGCGATGATCGCGCAGCACGACGCCGAGGGCTTCGGCGGCTGCACGTGGCACGGCGAGTGCCAGCTCGCGTGTCCCAAGGAGATCAGCATCGACGCGATTGCGCGCATGGACCGCGACTATTTGGTGGCCACCGCAATGGCGCGCGAGGAGAAGGCGGGGGGCGGGCACGGCTGATCACGCGCGCCGGTTCGGCCGCATGGATGAGAAAGAGGTGCGGCTATGTTCTCGCCGCACCTCTTTTATTTATACTGACCTGGCCGAGGGCCATCAGGAGGAGTCGCTTCCTCACCATGCCTCGCGAATCCGGGAGGCTGCCGTGTGTTACCGGAGGCGCAGCGCACACTGATGTACGCTACTCGGCAGACAGGCCCTCCCCGCCGCGATCATATTATATGTCGCTCATGTTCGCGCCGTACGAGCGCGCTAGAGCCGCGGCAGCGTCACGCCGCGCTGCCCCTGATACTTCCCCTTCCGGTCTGCGTACGAGGTCTCAGGCGCTTCATCTCCCTCGAAGAACAGTGCCTGTGCGATCCCCTCGTTCGCGTAGATCTTCGCCGGCAGTGGCGTCGTGTTCGAGATCTCGAGCGTCACGAACCCCTCCCACTCAGGCTCGAAGGGCGTCACGTTCGTGATGATTCCGCAGCGCGCGTAGGTCGACTTGCCGACCGTAATCGTGATGACGTTGCGCGGAATGCGGAAGTACTCGACCGAGCGGCCAAGCGCGAAGCTGTTGGGCGGCACGATGCAGACGTCGCCCTCGAACTCCACGAACGACTTCGGATCGAAGTGCTTCGGGTCCACCATCGAATTCAGCACGTTGGTGAAGATCTTGAACTCGGTCGCAACGCGCATGTCGTATCCGTACGAGCTGACGCCGTAGGAGATGACGCCCTCGCGAACCTGGCGGTCGGCAAAGGGCTCGATCATACCGTGCTCAAGTGCCATCTGGCGAATCCAGCGATCGGACTTGATGGACATGTCTCGGAGGTGGTGAGGAAAGGAGGCCGGCTCGGAGGGGAATGTATCGCTCCCCATTGAGCATGGCAAAGCGCATTGCACGGCTGTTACCCCCGGGATAGTTTTCTCGGCGGGGATAGTGAAAAATTTCACGAATTGGGAGACGATGGGTCGCGAGTATTTTCCGATTCTCATGCTGGTGGGGTTCGCAGCCGTAAACGCGGTCGGGATGCTCGCATTGTCCCATCTCACCATTCGTCCGCGGCCCACCCCGGTCAAGCAAACAGCCTACGAATCAGGGATCCCCCCGCTCGGCGACGCCCGCGAGCGCTTTTCCGTCAAGTATTACATGGTCGCCATGCTCTTCATCGTCTTCGACATCGAGACGGTGTTCATGATTCCGTGGGCGACCTACTACCGACAGCTCTCCTGCGACGTTCCTCTCGTAAACGGCGCGTGCGCAGCCGCACATCTCTCGTTCTTCGGCCTCGGGGAGATGCTCGTCTTCATCGCGATCCTGCTCGTCGGCTACATCTATGTCTGGAAGAAGGGAGCGCTGCAATGGGATTGAGCCAGGTCACCCCCACGAGCGCGACGTTCGGGCCGCCGCACCAGGAGAGCTGGGTCGCGACGCGCCTCGATTTCCTCGTGAACTGGAGCCGTGCGAAGTCGCTTTGGCCGATGCCCTTCGGTACCGCGTGCTGCGCGATCGAGTTCATGGCGACGGCGGCGACGCGCTTCGATCTCGCGCGCTTCGGCATGGAGCGCATGAGCTTCTCGCCGCGCCAGGCAGACGTGCTGATTTGCGCGGGGCGCGTCCCCTTCAAGCTCGCGCCGGTGCTGCGTCGCATCTGGCAGCAGATGCCGCAGCCGAAATGGGCGATCTCGATGGGCGCCTGCGCGTCATCGGGCGGGATGTTCGACAACTACGCGGTGGTGCAGGGGATCGACACGATCATCCCCGTCGACGTCTACGTTCCCGGATGTCCGCCGCGCCCCGAGGGACTGCTCTACGGCATCATGATGCTGCAGGAAAAAGTGATGCGAGAGAAAATGTCGGATAACACGATTCGCAACGAGATGGAGCCCGATCCCGAAAGCGGGCTGTACATCCCCGCGAGCAAAATCGACGAGCTCTCCGAGCCATTCGGCAATTCGGTGCAGCAGACGCGGTCGGGGCTGTGACCGCCCCATTCTCTCCCATGCTCCCCGGCAGCGCGAATCCCGGCGCACCGGCGCCCGCGACGCCGCGCAATCTTCCGCAGCGCGGCGGCGAGCCGAATCCATCGGCGGCGGCGATCGCGGCGAAGTTCGGAACGCTCTTCGTGCGCTCCGAAGTGATCTGGGGCGATACGAACGTCTACATTCAGGCCGCCGGCGTGAGCGAGATCATTCGCTGGCTGCACGATGATGCGGCGCAGCAGTACGACTATCTCTCCGATGTCACCGCCGTCGAGTTCCGCGATCTCGAGCAGCCGCTCGAGGTCGTCTGGCATCTGCGTTCGCTGCCCTTCCGCCGCTTCCTGCGCGTGAAGGTCTCGCTCGAGAAGCGCGCAAAGCTCGAGGTCGACAGCGTGTGGCCGATCTACAACGCCGCGAACTGGATGGAGCGCGAGTGCTTCGACATGTTCGGCATCACCTTTAAAGGGCACCCCGATCTGCGACGCATTCTGATGTGGGAGTCGTATCGCGAGGGCTTTCCGCTGCGCAAGGATTTCCCGCTGCGCGGTCGCTTCAGCCGCGCCGAACAGCTGCGCCAGGCGCTGAGCCTCACGACGGAGGGCCGCTACTCGATGGAAGAGCTGACCGTCGCGCAGGCGTTCGAGGATCTCCCCGAAGAGATGCGTCGTCGCCTCGCCGGCGGCGAACGGACGGGCGAGTAAGATGGCCACCACAACGAGAACGGTCGAAGTCGCGCTCGGCACCGCCGGCGTCGATGCGGACGGGCGCGCGGTGCGCACGCCGATGACGCTCACGGAGAACGGCGCGGTGACGACCCTCGAGCCGCCCGCGATGGGCGTCGCGCCCGAGCTCGAGGGTGAGCACATGCTCATCAACATTGGGCCGCAGCACCCCGCGACGCACGGCGTGCTGCGCCTCGTGCTGGAGCTCGACGGCGAGACGGTCGTGCGCTGCGTTCCCCACATCGGGTATCTGCATTGCGGCTTCGAGAAGATTGGCGAGTATCGCCAGTACAATCAGGTGATCCCGTGGACCGATCGCGAGGACTACCTCAACTCGATCGGCAACAACGTCGCGTTCTCGATCGGCGCGGAGCGACTGTTCGGAGTCGAGGTGCCGCCGCGGTGCACGGTGCTGCGCGTGATCGCGATGGAGCTTTCCCGGATCATCTCGCATCTCGTCTGGCTCGGCACCACCTGCATCGATCTCGGCGCATTCACGCCGTTCCTCTGGAGCTTCCAGGAGCGCGAAAACGTCTACAACCTGCTCGAGAGCTGGGTGGGTGCGCGCCTCACGACGAGCGCGACGCGCGTCGGCGGCATGGCGGCGGACATTCCGGAAGGGTGGACGGATCAGCTCCGCCACTTCATCCGTACCTTGCCGAAGACGGTCGACGAATGCGACCGCATGCTGACGAAAAACGGGATCTGGATCGGTCGCACCGCCGGGTTGGGCGTCATGTCCGCGGATGAGGCGATCAACCACGGGCTCTCGGGCCCGATGCTCCGCGCGTCCGGCGTTGCGTACGATGTGCGAAAGGATTTTCCGTATCTCGATTACGAGACGTACGACTTCGACGTGCCGGTCGGTTCGAATGGCGACGTCTACGATCGCTATCTCGTCCGCGTGGAAGAGCTGCGGCAGTCGACGCGCATTCTCGCACAGGCGGTCGACCGGCTCCCCGATGGTCCCGTCAACTCGAGCGACCACCGCGTGATCCTTCCGCCGAAGAGCCGGGCAATGAGCGACATGGAGTCGATGATCCACCACTTCAAGCAGGTCATGGAAGGCCCGCGGCCGCCGATCGGCGAGGTCTACGTGCCGGTCGAGAGCCCCAAGGGCGAGAAAGGCTACTACTTTGTATCCGACGGAACGGCGAAGCCTGTGCGCTGGCGCATTCGTCCTCCATCGTTTGTGAATCTGTCCGCGATCTCCAAGATGGTGGAGGGGCATCTGCTGTCCGACGTGATCGCGATCAACGCCAGCATCGACATCGTGATGGGAGAGATCGACCGGTGAGCGCTCGACACGAGGGAGCAACGCAGGGCGAAGCGATGGATCATTCGAGTGGCGGCAGCATCGGCGAAATCCCGTATCAGCCCCTTTTTGTCGGCGCGCTCAAGGAAGAGCTCGACGCCTTGCTCGGCCGCTATCCCACGAAAATGGCCGCAATCCTGCCAACACTCTGGATGGTGCAGCGCGAGCGCGGATGGGTGAGCGAGGAGGCAATGGTCGAGGTTGGACAGCAGTTAGAGCTCACACCCGCGTACGTGAAAGGTGTCGTCACCTTCTATACGATGTACCACCAGCATCCGGTGGGGCGCTACTTCATTCAGGTCTGCACCACATCGCCCTGCGCCGCGTGCGGCGCGGAAAAGGTCGTCGAGGCGATGCTCGCGCAGACGGGATGCGTCGACCTTGGTACAACGTCGCCGGACGGACGCTTCACGGTCATCGAGGTCGAGTGCCTCGGCGCGTGCGGCTTCGCGACGCCGATCATGGTGAACGACGAATTCATCGAGTCGGTCACCCCCGAGAAGGTCCCACAGATTCTCACTCAGTTCAAATAGATGGGATATCCACACAAGTCGCATCCGAAAGAGACGCCGATTCTCTCCAAGTATTTCGGCGAGCCGCAGGCGCGCACGCTCGATGGCTGGAAGCAGCGCGGTGGCTATCGCGCGCTGCAGCAGGCCCTCGGCATGACGCCCGGCGATATCGTGAACGTATTGAAGGAGTCGGGGCTGCGCGGTCGCGGCGGCGCGGGCTTCCCCACGGGAATGAAGTGGTCGTTCATGAAGCCGGGCGACGGCAAGGCGCACTATCTCTGCGTCAACGCCGACGAGTCGGAGCCGGGCACCTTCAAGGATCGCGAGATCATGCGCTGGACGCCGCACGCCCTCATCGAAGGGACGGCGATCGGCGCGTACGCGATCGGCGCCGAGGTGGCGTACATCTACATTCGCGGCGAGTTCACGGAGCCGCTGCGCGTGATGGAGGCCGCGGTGAAGGAAGCGTATGCGGCCGGCATCCTCGGCGCGAACGCGATGGGGAGCGGACATCGCATCGACGTTCACGTGCACCGTGGCGCCGGCGCGTACATCTGCGGCGAAGAGACGGCGATGATGAATTCGCTGGAAGGGCGCCGCGGCAATCCGCGCATCAAGCCGCCGTTCCCCGCGGTCGCGGGACTCTTCGGACAGCCGACGACGATCAACAACGTCGAGACGCTCGCCGCGGTGCCGCACGTGATCAACAACGGCGCTGCGTGGTACAAGGCGATGAGTCTGTCCAATCCGAAGAGCACGGGGTCGAAGCTCTTCTCGGCGTGCGGCAACGTCACGCGTCCCGGCAACTACGAAGTGGTGCTCGGCTTTCCCTTCAAGGATTTCCTCTACGATCTCTGCGGCGGACCACTCCCCGGACGCAAGTTCAAGGCTGTGATACCCGGCGGATCGTCGGTGCCGATTCAGACGATGGAGGAGGCGGAAAGCACGCTCATGGATTACGAGGGCTTCGTCGCGAAAGGCTCGATGCTCGGTTCCGGTGGCGTGATCGTGTTCGACGACTCGCAGTGCATGGTGAGGCACATCGCGCGGCTCGCGCGCTTCTACGCGCACGAGAGTTGCGCCCAGTGCACGCAGTGCCGCGAGGGAACGGCGTGGACCACGAGGATTCTCGAGCGCATCGAGGCGGGTGGCGGGACGATGCAGGATTTCGACACGCTGCTCGAGGTCGCCGACAACATGACGGGGAAGACGATCTGCGTGCTGAGCGATTCGTGTGCGGCACCGGTGGTGTCGGGGATCCAGAAGTTCAGGCACGAGTTCGAGGCGCACATCACGGGGAAGCGCTGCCCGTTCCGCGCGACCGCGGCCGCTTGATGGCCGATGCGTCCACGACCACACCGATGGTCACGCTGACGGTAGAGGGGCGCGAGGTGCAGGTGCCCGCGGGCACATCGATCCTCGAGGCCGCGAAGCTCGCGGGCGTGCTCGTTCCGCACTATTGCTATCACCCCGGCCTTTCGGTTCCGGGTGTGTGCCGCATGTGCCTCGTGGAGGTCGAGAAGGCGCCGAAGCTCGC
This sequence comes from Gemmatimonadota bacterium, assembly GCA_030854615.1. GTDB lineage: Bacteria > Gemmatimonadota > Gemmatimonadetes > Gemmatimonadales > Gemmatimonadaceae > FEN-1250. Next base: position 2,092 of record JALYSW010000190.1, on the reverse strand, counting down.
GCCCGCGTGCGCGACCGCGGTGGCGGAGGGGCAGGTGGTGCACGTGCATTCCGAGAAGTCGCTGAAGGCGCGACAAGGGGTGCTCGAGTTGCTGCTGATCAACCATCCGCTCGACTGCCCGATCTGCGACAAGTCCGGTGAGTGCGAGCTGCAGGACTACACCTTCCGCGAGGGGCGCGCGCAGGGGCGGCTCGCACCCGAGCCGAAGCGCTTCAACCCCGTGGAAGACTTCGGCGGCGACGTGCTCTACGTCCCGAACCGCTGCATTCTCTGCACGCGCTGCGTGCGCTTCATGGACGAGATCGTGAAGGAGCCCGTGCTCAACGTGAGCGAGCGGGGCGATCGCGCGGTCGTCGGAAAGTTCGACGGGCAGGATCTCACGAACGAGTGGGCGTCGAACGTCATCGACCTCTGTCCCGTCGGCGCGCTGCTCTCGAAGGATTTTCTGAACAAGGCGCGCGCGTGGGAGCTGGACCGCACGCCGAGTATTTGTCCGAATTGCACGCAAGGGTGCAACACGATTCTCGAGACGCGCGACAACGTGATCGTGCGCATGCGGCCGCGCACCAACGTCGATGTCAATCAGTGGTACCTCTGTGAGACGGGGAGGCTCGACTACAAGTGGCTCAACCCGCCGACGCGTCTGGAAGCGCCGCTCGTGCGCCAGAGCCCGGACAAGCTCTCGGCCGTCGATTGGGACGTCGCCATTCGCGCCGCGGCGACGATGCTCGGCGGCGCGCGCGTCGTGGCCCTCGTGAGTCCGATGCTCTCGAACGAATCGCTGTTCCTCGCCTCGCGCGTCGTCGCGAAGACGGGGGGGACGGGAGTCTTTCGCGTCGCGACGGGTCCCGAGGCGCCGTTGGTTGGTGTCCCCGACCTCGCGCTGCGCGCCGAACGTGCGGCGAACGTGCGCGGCGCGGAACTGCTGGGCTTCGTCAAGAGCGCGTCGCCGCTCGACGAGCTTCGCGCGGGCGATGTGCTGCTGGTGATCGGAGAGACCCTCGGCGCGGCCGATGCGGCTGCGATTGCGCGCGCGGGGCAGATGATCGTGGTCGCACCTGCGGTGTCCGAGGGCGCGCGCGCTGCGGCGATCGCGCTCCCGTCCTCGACGATGTCGGAGGAAGAGGGCACGTTCACGAATCTCCGCGGGCGCGTGCAGCGGTACTTCCAGGCGACTGCTGCGCCGGGAATGTCGCGGCCCGCGTGGTGGATTCTCGGCGATCTCCTGACCCAGCTCGGCGAGCCGACCAACTATTTCCTCGCGAGCGAGGTGTTCGCGGCATTTGCTGCCGCGCGCCCCGAGGTCGCAGGGATGAGCTACGACACGCTGGGCTCCAAGGGACAGGTCTTGAGCGGAGAGCCTGCCACGCACGGAGCCGCGCAGTGATCCTCGCGACCATGGCCGCGATCGCCGCCGACTCGACCGTCTACAAGACGTTCTACGATCCCGACGTTCCGGTCACGTCGTTTCCATGGCTCCTCTTCACGATCCTGAAGATTCTCATCGTCTTCACCGTGCTCATGGTCGGCGTCGCAATGCTCACGCTCGCCGAACGCAAGATCTCGGCATGGATTCAGGACCGCATCGGGCCGAACCGCACGGGGTACGGCGGGCTGCTGCAGCCGGCCGCGGATGGGCTCAAGAACATCATGAAAGAAGAGACGTATCCGGACGCCGCGAACCTACCGTTGTTCATTCTCGCGCCGATGCTGTCGTTCATTCCCGCGCTCATCACCTTCGCCGTCATTCCCTTCGCGGCGCCGCTGAGCACGCGCTGGGGGCTCGTGGAGATGTCGGTGGCGCAGCTGCCGATCGGCTTCCTCTATATTCTCGCGATCTCGTCGCTCGGCGTGTACGGCATCGTGCTCGCGGGGTGGTCATCGAACAACAAGTACTCGCTGCTCGGCGGACTCCGCGCGAGCGCGCAGATGATCAGCTACGAGGTCGCGTTGGGAATGGCAGCAGTGTCCGTGCTGCTGCTCAGCGGCAACGTCTCGCTCAACGCGATCGTGCAGCAGCAGCAGGCGATGGGGTGGAATATCTTCCCGCTTCTCATCGGCTTCTTCATCTTCTGCGTCGCATCGTTCGCGG
>JALYSW010000180.1 GCA_030854615.1 Gemmatimonadota bacterium | reverse complement strand
GTTGCCGCGTCGCATCTTCTGGGTCGACAGCGCGAGCGCCGACAGCGCAACGCGCCATGCGCTCGCACGCGCCTTCGACGAGGCCGCCCTCTACTCCGACGACGTCCGTGCCGCCTCGGTGCATCTCCCCCGCGCCCGCGCGCCGCGGGCCAGGCTCGCGGCCGCCACCCACGAGCGACTGCGCGCTCCCGCGCGCCACGCTCGCATCCCCGCGAGAGCACACTCATGACCGGTCCCGCAAAAACGCCACGCCAGTCCGAAGCCGTGATAGCCGACCTCATGATGCCGCAGCACGCGAATGGTCTTCGCATTCCGTCGGTATTCGGCGGCGTGATCATGAGCATGGTCGACCGGTGCGCGGCACTCAGCGCGATGCGCCACGCCGGCGGCCAGGCGACGACGCTCTCGATCGACAAAATCCTCTTCAAGGAACCGATCTGGGTGGGAGAGCTCGTCGAGATCCGCTCGCGCGTCGTCTTCGTCGGCAGGACGTCGATGGCGGTGTTGGCGAACGTCTACGCCGAAAACATCGCGGCCGGAAGCAGGCGCCACGCGAATGAGTGCTGGCTCACCTTCGTGCACCTGGGGGCGGACGGGAAACCCGCGGAAGTGCCTCAGCTCATCCTCGAAACGGCCGACGACCGCCTCCTCCACGAGGTCGCCGAGCGCCGGCGCGCGCAATCGCTGGCCGAGCGGCGCTGATTGAGAGCGGCGAAGCCCCTTTACGAGCCCTGCACGCGCTGCGAGGGTGAAACGGTAGGCGTCATCGACCATTGGCGGAGCTCGGGGTGATTGATTCAGTAGTTGTAGCGGTCGCCCTCCCCGTGCTTCGGAAGCCGTTCCAGGTGGATCCGTTCGCAGCAGGCATCCACGAACGATCTCGCGCCGGGTCGCGTCGGAGCGCGCGAGCGGACCATGCCCCTTGCCGTGCACGGCTCGCGACACGCAACCTTCCGCCGATGAAGACTTCCTTCACACTCGCCGATGCGAATCGGACGCTGCCGCTGGTGAGCCGCATCGTGCAGGATCTCGTGACCCGCTACCCGGCCTGGCGCAAGCTCGTGGAAGAGTACGAGCTGTTGACGTCGAGCCAGCGCGCTGACTCACCCGAGCCGCTGCTGGCGCAGCTCGAGCGCCGGGTGGCAGCCCTCGCTCGCGAGATCGACGGGTACATTCACGAGGTGACGGAGCTCGGCGCCGAAGTGCGGAGCCCGCTCGACTCGGGGCTCGTCGACTTTCCAGGAACGCACGACGGCCGCTCGATCTTTTTTTGCTGGAAGCTCGGCGAGGAGGTCATCGACCACTGGCACGAGTGCGACGGCGGATTCGCCGGCCGTCAATCGATCGATGCACTGGAGTTCGCAGACAGATGAGCGTGAGCACTCGCAGCTTTACGTCGCCTGACGGCGTCGACTGGATCGTGCAGGTGATGCTGCCCGGCGCCACCAACGCGATGATCGTCTTCGAGCACCCCGATGGCGGGAGCTCGCGGCGGGATCGCTACAACTGGGTGAACATCGCTGGAGCCGCGGCGCGAAACGTGACGTCGCGCGCGGATGCCGCCGCGGTGTTGCGTGAGCTGACCGATGCGCAGATCGCCCTGCTCTTTCGCCGCTCCATGCCGATCAGCGCCGGGGCGAACTAGCGGGATCTTCCGCCGCGCGATCGGTGGCCGCATCGATGTGTGCATCGGCGAAGGGAATCTCGATCTCCATCCCATCGCGCGCGAGCACGACCTCCCCAAACTCTTCGCGCGCCTCGCGCAGCAGCTCGCCCGGATCGCGCGAGTAGCGTGCGGAGAAGTGTGTGAGCGCGAGACGCCGCACTCCCGCGGCAGCTGCGATACGCGCAGCCTCGCGCGCAGTGGAGTGTCCGGTCTCCGTTGCCCGCACGGCCTCCTCGTCGGCAAAGGTCGCCTCGTGGATGAGCAGGTCCGCCCCGCGCACGGCCTCCACCGTCGCCTCGCTTGGCCGTGCGTCGCCCGAGATCGCGAGTATACGACCGGAGCGCGGCGGACCGACCAGCACGGATGGCGCGATGACCCGACCGTCGTCGAGCGTCACGCTCTCGCCCTTGTGGATCTTCCCCCATAGCGGGCCTTCGGGGATGCCGAGCGATCGCGCAAGGTCGGGATCGAAGCGGCCTTTCCGGTCTTCCTCGACGAGCGTGTAGCCCATCGACACCTCGCTCGAGTGCTCGGTGGCGAACGGAATGATCGCGTAGCCATCGCGCTCGAGGCGCTGCCCCGGAGCGACTTCCGTGATCTCGACGGGAAAGCCGACGCGATCCACGCCGAAGTGCGCGGCGCCCTTGAGCACGCGCGCCGCACCGCGCGGCCCGAACATCCGCATTGGCTCCGTGCGCCCCTGTAGCGCGAGCGTGCGAAAAAGTCCGATCACGCCGATGATGTGATCACCGTGAAAGTGCGTGATAAAGACGTCGTTCAGCGCGAACGAGATCCCGTAGCGCATCATCTGCCGCTGCGTCCCCTCGCCACAATCGAAGAGCAGCGTCTCGCCCTCGCGGATGACCGCGATGGAGGAGACGTTGCGCTCGACGGTGGGACGCGCGGCGCTGGTGCCGAGGAAGCGC
>JALYSW010000160.1 GCA_030854615.1 Gemmatimonadota bacterium | reverse complement strand
ACCGAATTCGCGGCGGCGAATAGCGAGCCGATCATGCGCGTGGCGTTCGGGGGGATGTCGCCGTACGAATACGCCCCGTATACGCCGGGTTCGGAGTGACGTACGTCCAGTGAATCCAGTCGTATCGAGTATCACCACGGGACAGCATCGATGAGCATCGTGTCATTCTTTATTACTGCTTCACTGATGTCGACTGCCATCTTCCTGATGGTCGTTCTGGCGCACGAGCTCGGGCATGCGGCCATCGCTCTACTCTACGGTAGGCGACTATTCTCGATTCGCATTCTCAACGTCATGCTCCGCGTCCGAAAACGCCGAGGCAAGGACGGGAGGTACGTCATGCGATTTAACGTCGTAAAGCACCGGGCGGGCGAGCATGGCGAGGTCAGTTCGGCGAAACCCCGGAGCCGAAGCGAAGACATCATCTTCAGCATGGCTGGCCTGGCGTGCGAGGCGGCTTTACTCTGGACGCTATTTCACAATGCGCCCTGGCAGACGATCCACGCTAACAATGCGTGGCATTTCGCCGTGTTCCTCAACGTGTATCATGCAGGCTACGTCGCACTCTCGAGTGCCGAACCTGGCAACGACTTGTACTTCGCGCTTCGCGCTCTTCAGCCAGCGCGGCGCCGTCGGAACCCACGTCTGAAGGCCTAACTCTTCTTCCCCACCACCACCAGCGTAATCGAGCTCGCCGGAAAGCTCATCGTCACGCCACCCGGCCGCACCCACACATCCGCGCCCTTCACGATCGCAGTACTCGCGCTGCTGAACGTGTAGACGCTCGCCTTCCCCGCAGGCGCGAAGTGCGCGAGCCCCACGTGCGCCGCCTGCGCCGTCGCGCTCTTGTTCACCACCATGATCGTGAGCGCGCCGTCGCTCGTGCGCAGCGATGCGTACATCGCGACGCGCGCCTGATCACTGCTTGTCGACCGCACCCACGTGTCGCCGTACTTCGCGCCCGCGCCATCGTAGTTGCGGTAGATGCGGAAGGCGTTCGCCGCAGGCCACGTGCGATCCGGCGGGCCCCACAGCGTCGCGATGTCGAGCGCCTCGCGGCCGAAGATTCCGAACAGATCCGCCTGCGCGAGCGCGCCGTTCACCGACTTCTGGCCGCCCCAGTTGTATTCGGTGATGCCGATCTTCGTGCCGGGATAGTTCTCGTTCACCCATTTGTGAAACGTCGGAATGAGCTGCACCGGCGGATAATACTGGCCGATCCAGTTCTCCTCGCGATACGTCGAGTCCCAGAACGTACGCGTGGAGCGGAGGCGCGCGGCCTGCACATCCGCGGTGCCGGGGTTCTGGCTGAAGTCGATCACGCCGGGCGGCGACGGATACCAGTGCTCCGTGAAGTAGTCGAGGATGCGGGTGTTGTGCGCGGTCTCGTACGCCTTCATCTGCTGGAGATAGTAGACCGCGTTATACAACCCGCCATTCAGCGCAGGGTTGCCGACGTAGACCGCCCAGCCGAAATCCTCGGGCCCCGCAACCCACGCACTCGGATCTCCGCTCTTGATCGCGGCAGCGTACGACACCGAGCGCGACGTGATCTCCTGATAATTCGGCGCGACGGGATGCACATCGCGATGCGTGTTCGCCCATCCGCCCGGCTCGTTGTCGAGCGCGTAGAAGCGCACCCCGCCGCTCCCCGATGCGCCGAACTTTCCCGTGAGATGCGTGACCCACGCCTTCTGCGTCGCCTCCGAGTTCGCAACGTGAATGCGCGCGATGTCGCTGTCCGCGAGGAAGATCTGGCTGCCATCCGTGTGCAGCCCGTTGCCGCAGTCCGTTACCGCACCGCGCACCATCGGATGCACATATGGATCCACAGACTGCTGCGGACCGAACTCCGACACCGGATAGCTGCAGTCCCACACGCTCTTGCTGTTGATCCACTGAATGATCGGCACCGACACGAACGTCGCCGCGCCCGCGCTCTTGTCGCGCGTGATGATCGCGTCGACCTGCGCGCCCGGAGTCGGCGTCGTGACGCCGCCGCCGGCCATGAAGTACCAGTCGAAGCCCGCGTTGCTCTGATCGACCTGCCAGTTGTAGCGCGTAATCCCGTCGCCGCCCCACCGCGTGACCGCGATGCCGAGGTCGGTGAGATACGCAGCGTCGAGATTGAAGGTGCTGACGCCGTAGATGTACGGGCTGATCGCGTGATGATCCGCACTCGCATCAATCGCGAGCATGGGCGCGGACGGATCGGTCGCGAGCGGCACGGGATACACGAGGAGCGTGTCGCTCGCCACGTGTGCGACGCCGTTGCCGCTGGCCGACACGGTGATCGTCGTGTACCCGGCGGCTGCACCGGTGACGACACCGTTGGTCGAGACGCTCGCTCCGGTCGTCGCGCTCCACGTCACCGTATGCCCCGCGAGCACGCGCCCACTCGCGGTCTTCACCGTATCGCTCAGCTGCAGCGCGCCGCCGACGTTCAGCGTGTCGCGCGGCGCGACGATCTTCACCGTCGCGACGATCGAGTCGGTGACGGTGAGCGGGAAGCTCCCCTGCACCGCGCCGCTCGTCGCGAAGATCGTCGCGCTTCCCATCTTCCGCGCGGTGACGACTCCCGCCGCTGACACCGACGCGATGCTCGTGTCCGACGTCAGCCACGACACCGGCGTCGTGAGCACGTTGCCACTCGCATCCTGCGGCGTCGCGTGGGCCGTGAGCTGCGTGCTCACCTCGAGGCTCGCGGTGCTCGGCGTCACAACCACCGTCGCCACGGTTGCGGACGGCGTCGTAGTGCCACCGTCGCTCGACGCGGAGCAGCCGAGGGCGAGAAACGCGGAGAGCACGATCGTCCAGCGACCGTGTTGCGCGCGAACGGATGGGAGCTGCGGCATGTCGTTGTCTCCGGAGGTCGCTGCGACGCGAGGCAGCTCCGGAAAAGACGAAGCCCCGGAGGGACCAGTCACGAGACGTAACGAGACGTTACAGCTCGGCTCAGCGTATTACGCGATGCCCGCCCGTCTTCCCGAACCTCGAACGACGCACCAGCAATTCGAAGCTTCCTCCTGCTTTCATAATCTCTTCACGATCCGCTGGCGAAGCTTGACTGGGGCACTTGCCTGGCGAATTCGATCGTCGGGCTGGTGCACCGGGCGCCCTATTGATGTTCTGCAATGAACGCCCCGGAAGGCAATCGTTTAGCGGGAGGTCGACATGCACGACACACAGGTGAAGGATCGCGAGCGGACCCGTTTCGACGATGACGGAATCGAGTCCGAGGACTGGGAGGATGTCTACGACCCGTCGTGGGACAGCTTTCCCGCAAGCGACCCTCCCTCGTGGATGGGCATGCGCATTGGCGGGCCGCCCCGTCCATCACCGGTGCCCAATACCGTCACGCAGATCGTCGCCGACGGCCCGTCGGAGATTGTCGAGTCAGCCGCGCGCCCATTCGACAGCCAATGGGTCGCGGGACAGTGGCCCTGTGTTCACATCTGCCATGCGGCGTTTCGCGTTGACGGCGAGCGCGGGGGAGATCGTCGCCCAGTGCTCAATGCTGTGGTGCAGCTCGGGGAGTTGGCGCCAGCGGACGTGCACGTCACCGCGCGACGCATCGTCGACGATTCGGAGTCGGCGGCGGACGCACTGTTGCGCCTCTGGAGCGTCCAGTCACACAGGAACGGCTCCTTCGTCTTCGAGGCCGAAACGCATCCGGACGTTCTCGGCGATGCTTCGCAGATCGGTATCGTCGTGCAGCCGGCAGCTCCGCGAACCGATGCTGCTGCACTCAGCGACATCGTAAGACACCTCTCCGCCACGGAATCAGGGGGGTGCGGATCATGCGCGCGCGCCGCGCTCGCGTGATTCGCGCCGACAAAATCCGAGACAGCACGGGCCACTAGTTCGACGCACTTCCCCGGCCAAGGCGGAACCCTACTCCGCGAACGGTCGCCAACAACGTCTCACCTGCCGCTCGCTTCAACTTCCGGCGCAGGTTCCCGACGTGGACATCCACCACGTTGCTCCCGGGATCGAAATGCATGTCCCACAGCTTTTCGAGGAGTGCGGTACGTCGTATCACTTCCTCCGGATGGAGCATGAAATACTCGAGCAGCTGAAACTCCTTTGCCGTGAGCTCCAGCTCCCGTTCGCGAACGGTCACCACGTGTCGCAGGCGATCGAGCGCGATCGCGCCGCATCGCAACATCTCCAGCCGCTCGGCTCCACCACGCCGATTGAGGGCGCGAATGCGGGCCAGAAGCTCATCGAATTTGAACGGCTTGGCGAGATAATCGTCGGCGCCCGCATCCAGTCCGCGAACCACGTCCTCGACGGCGTCACGGGAGGTGAGCATCAGGATCGGAGTACTTCGTCCTTCCCGTCTGAGCTCATTGGCGACCTGGAACCCATTCTTCTTCGGTAGCAACAAGTCGAGCAGGATCACGTCGTAATCGCTGGCGTGGGCCAGCATCGTGGCCGCTTCGCCATCCGGCGCCACGTCGACGATGTAACCCTCCTCCTTCAACCCATGCTCGATGAATCCGGCCACCTTTGAGTCGTCTTCGACGACGAGGATCTTCATAAGAGCCAATCTCGGCAACGTGCGTGAATTGAATCGAAAGTCTTCCTGAAGATCTCTTCAGGATGCGCTGGCGAGCACCTCGAGGACGAAACAGCCTCCCTTTCCGGACGTGGACACCGCATTCAGCTCGCCGCCGAGCAGCTGAGCGAGTCGCCGCGAGAGAGGAAGTCCCAGGCCAATTCCGCGGGACTCCTCGTCCGCCTTGGTGACATAGATATCGAAGATCCGTTCGATCTCGCTCGGCGCAACGCCTTGCCCTTCGTCTTCGACGGTGTACACGACCCGATTGCCACGTGCCGAGATGGTGATGCGGACGACACTTCCTTCGGGCGCGTACTTGATCGCATTGCCAAGCAAATTGACCAGAATCTGATCGACACGATTGGCGTCGGTGGCGCAGTTCGGTAGCTCCGCACTCGACACGAGTTGCATCGTGATCCCCTTCAGATTCGCTGCGGGAGTAGCCCGGTGCATGGCGCGCTGGGCCATCGAGGAGGGCTCGACCTCCCTGATGACCGGTTTCAGGCGGTCCTCGTCCAGACGGCTCAGATCCAGCAGGTCGTCGATGAGCGAGATCGCGAGCTGCGCCGAATCGAGAACCTCCAGAGCGGCTCGCGGCACCGTGGCCGGATCCCGCTTTCGCACCAGCATCTCCGACCAGCCGTAAACCGCTGCGAGCGCGTTTCTGAGCTCGTGGTTTACCATCGCGAAAAACCGTTCTCGCGTCCGCTGCAGCTGTTGCACCTCATCGAGTAGCCGCGCGCTCTCCTCATGGTGGCGTGCGTTCTCGATTGCTGCCGCAGTCTTCGCCGCGAGCAACACGGCGATGTCCTCGTCCTCGTCGGTGAACTCCGGCCCCCCCGTTTTCTCGGTGACGTACAGGCTCCCCAACAGGCCGCGCCTTCCGACGATGGGCACGCCGAGGTACGAGTGCATTGGCGGGTGGTGCGAGGGAAATCCGCACGAGTCGGGATGTGTGGAGAGATCCGCGAGCCGGACGGGCCTCGCCTTGCGCAGGACGGTACCGAGGACGCCATGTCCGCTGGGAGGCACCCCGATACGTCCTCGAAGCTCCGGTTCGATTCCATAGGTGGTGAAGCTCGCCAGGACGTTTCCACTCGCCGCAATCACGCCGATGGCGGCATAGCGCGCGCCGATGACCTCCGCAGCAACCTGCACGACGCGCTGAAGAACCGCATCGACTGACGCATCGGTAATGAGCGCCGAGGTTGCGAACTCGAGGCGCCGCATTCGTTCCTGCATCGACGGGTGATCGGGTGACTCAGCCACGAGACCGAACTCGTCCGCCCGCACGAGCCGATTCGTCAATGGCAAAGCTTCCTCTTCGTTTCATGATCTCTTCACATCGGGTGCGAAATCTTCGTGATGCGGCGCGGGATGCGGCGTGACACAAGCGAGCCCATCGAGATCCGAAAGATATGTAAAAGCGACAGCTGTGCATTGGCGTTGCGGCAGCGGCTGAATTCGCGCTGTCGGCGCACGGCAGGCCAACCGGCCGACATATGATCGAAAACCATTCGGAATGGAGTAAAAAACAATGACCCTCACGTCGGACGAACCGCTCTATCCAAAGGCGACTCCGGAGCTCGCGGAACAGAGAATCCGGCTGGCCCCCCGCCCTGCCGAGGCATTCCGCGAATTCAGCCGGAGTGTATTTGCCGAGGGCGCCCTCTCGGAGAAATCCAAGCAGCTGATCGCCGTGGCCGTCGCACATGTCACGCAGTGTCCGTACTGCATCCGCAGCCACACCCGAACGGCTCTGCGAAAGGGGGCGACGGGAGAGGAGATCATGGAAGCGATCTGGATCGCCGCGGAGATGCGAGCGGGCGGCGCCGTTTCACACTCGGCGCTCGCGCTGGACACGATCGCGCACGAATCGGGTGGGAGCACACCTCGATGACGCAATCGCTGGCCCACGCATCAAGGGAATCGGCGCGTGGACGGCAGCGGTGATCCTGCTACGCGGACTTGGGCGGCTGTGTTTCCGATGCGCGACACCAGCGTGGCGCAAAAGCTGGTGCGGAACGAGCTGAGATACGCCCTCAGCTCACCGCCCGATGCTCCGCCGTCTTCCCCATCTTCGACCCCCGCACCAGCAGGATCGGGATCGTGCACCGATGCCGCAACGACTCGGCCACGCTCCCGTAAAATAGATCCGAGAAAAACCGGTGCCCATGCGTCGACATGGCGATGAGGTCGCACCCCTCGCGCGCAGCCGCCGCCGCGATCTCGCGCACCGGGTCGCCGCTCGCGAGAATCGCATCCGTCTCGAAGCCGTCGCGCTCGAGTCCCGCCGCGATCCCCTCCAGATACGCGCGGTCCGCCTGAATCTCCTCGCTCTCACGCAGATCGAGCTGATGGATGTTGCGCGCGGCCCAGCCGTCAGCCACGTGAATCAGAATCACCGCGGCCTTGCAGTGCGTCGCGAGCTCGCGCACGTGATCGAGGATCGCCTCGTCGTATGCGGAGTGTTCGAGGGGAACGAGAATGCGCTTGTACACGATCAGCCCTGCCCGGTCAGAAGCTGCGCGATGAGCCAGATGTTCAGCAGTGCGATGAAGTACGCCACGAACCACGAGAGCGCGCGCAGCCACGCAGGATTCACGAATTCGCCCATCTTCAGCTTGTCCGACGTGAAGCGCACTAACGGAAAGACTGCGAACGACAGCTGCAGGCTCAGCACCACCTGACTCATCACGAGCAGCTTCGCCGTCCCCTGCTCACCATATAGAATGGCGACAACGACGGCAGGCACAATAGCCAGGCCACGCGTAATCAGTCGCCGCACCCACGGACGCAGTCGAATCTCGAGGAACCCTTCCATGACGATCTGTCCCGCGAGCGTCCCCGTCAGCGTCGAGTTCTGCCCGGACGCGAGCAGCGCCAGCGCGAACACGGCACTCGCGCCGCCGACGCCGAGCAGCGGCGTCAACAGCACGTACGCCGTCTGGATCTCTGCCACATCGCTGTGGCCACTCGTGTGAAAAGTGGCGGCCGCGACAATGAGGATCGCGGCGTTGATGAACAACGCGAAGGTCAGCGCGATCGTCGAGTCGAGAAACGCGAAGCGCACGGCCTCGCGCTTCCCGGCTGCCGTTTCCTCGTATCGCCTCGTCTGTACGATCGACGAATGCAGATAGAGGTTGTGCGGCATCACGGTCGCGCCGAGAATCCCCATCGCGATATACAACATCTTCGGATCACGAATGATCTCGGCGCGCGGGATGAACCCCGCGAGCACACCGGCCACCGACGGCTTCGAGATCACGACCTCGAACAGAAAGCACAGACCGATCGTCGCGATCAGCACGATCACGAGAGCCTCGAGCCAGCGGAAGCCCTTGCTCTGCAGAAAGAGCACGACGAGCACATCGGCCGCGGTCAGCACCACGCCGATTGTAACCGGAATGTGAAATAACAAATTGAGCGCGATCGCCGAGCCGATGACCTCCGCCAGATCACATGCGGCGATCGCCGTCTCGCAGATGACCCACTGGAAGATCGCGACCGGCCGCGAGTAGTGATCGCGGCACGCTTGTGCGAGATCGCGCCCCGTCACGATACCGAGCTTCGACGATAGCCCCTGCAGCAGCACCGCCATCAAATTCGACAGCATGACGACGGACAGCAGCCGGTAGCCGAACGCCGAGCCGCCGGCGAGATCGGTTGCCCAGTTCCCCGGATCCATGTAGCCGACGGCGATCAGATAGCCCGGGCCAGCGAATGCGAGCGCCTTCCGCCACGTCGACGTCCCCGACACCGGCACCGACCGGTACACCTCCGCCAGACTCGGCGTCAGTCGCGCGCGTCGCCATCCGCTCGACTTCGCGGCGACTTCCTCAGCCTCGGTGGGGGGAGTGTTCGAGATCGCCATGCGTTATCGCTCCTCGCTCACGACGGCGTCGACGAACACCTTCTTCGCCGCCTGCGGCGTGAGACGCACGCGCTTGCCGCCCACCTTGAGCACCAGCGGCCCGTCGAACGGCTCCTGCGTCACGAGCTCGATCGCCGTGCCGGGCGTGACGCCCAGCGCCTGAAAGTGGCGAAGCAGCTCTGCATCCTCGTCGCTCACGCGGCGCACGATGAGCCGCGCCGGCGACTGCTGCTCGGCGAGCGGAGTATCCGTGGTCGGCGCGATGGTTCCCGCGCGCGTCGGGATCGGGTCGCCGTGCGGACACGCGGTGGGATGGCCGAGGAGTTCGTCGATCTTGTCTTCGAACTCCTCACTGATGTGATGCTCCAGGCGCTCGGCCTCCTCGTGCACACTGTCCCACGAAAAGCCCATCGCCTGCACGAGATAGAGCTCGATGAGCCTGTGATGACGGATGATCTCGAGCGCGAGCTTCTCGCCTGCGCGCGTCAGCTTGACGCCCTGATACGGCGCGTGCGTGATGAGCTTCAGCGCCGACAGCTTGCGCATCATCTTGCTCACCGCTGGCGCGCTGACGTGCAGGCGATCGGCCAGCTCCTGCGTCGCGACGCTGCCGCTGTCGGCGTGCGCCTTGTAGATGGCCTTGATGTAGTCTTCTACGGAGGGCGACGGCAACGCTTGCGGTCCTGAGCGCAGGGAGAGCGAGTTAACTGAGGTTAATCAATATTAGAAACGAGGTTAACC
>JALYSW010000126.1 GCA_030854615.1 Gemmatimonadota bacterium | reverse complement strand
GGCGGGGTGCTGCAGCCCGCGATGATCTGGCGGCTCGTGACGTACATCAAGTCGCTGCCCGTACCGAAGGACGTACCGACGGAATCGTGGCAATAGCGCTCGCGCGGCGAGTCGCCCTCGCGCTCGCGATCTGCGGCACGCGAGGGATGCTCGCGCAGACGAGCGATGCGGGGACGAGCTACCGCGGCACCTTCATCACCCTCGACTCGCTGGGCTCGCGCGCGCACGCCGTTGGTGTGCGCGACGGCGCGATCATCGCGGTGGGGAGCATCGCGCACGTCGACTCCATGCTCGGCGCGCGCGCGAGGCACGTCGCACTCCCCGGCTTCGTCCTTCCCGGCTTCGTCGACGCGCACGCGCATCCGCTCTTCCTCGGCCAGCAGCTCGAGTCGATGGATCTCCACGCGCTCTCGAAGGCGGAGGTGCTGCGGAGAGTGGGCGCGGCGGCAAGCAAGGCGGCCGCGGGCGCGTGGATTCGCGGATCGGGATGGGACCAGGCGTTCTGGTCACCGCCGAACTTTCCGACGGCGGGAGAGCTGGATCGCGTGAGCGCCGGCCACCCCGTGATTCTCGACCGCGTCGATGGCCACGCGATCTGGGTGAACAGCCGCGCGCGCGAGCTCGCGCGCATCGAGGCGAATCGCGCGGATCCATCGGGTGGCCGCATCATGCGCGACGCCGCCGGCGCGCCCACCGGAATTCTCCTGGACTCGGCGACTTCGCTCGTCACGCGCGCCATGCCCGTCGCGACCGAGGCTACGATCGAGCAGCAGCTGCGCACGGCGCTCGCGCAGTACGCGAAGTGGGGGCTCACCGGTGTGCACGACGCGCAAGCAGACCTCCCGGTGCTGCGCGTCTGGAAGTCGCTGGCCGCGCGCGGCCAGCTCTCCGCGCGCATGTACGTGATGGCGTCTGCGCAGGACTCGACGCTCACGCAAACGCTCGCCGAGGGTGTGCGCGTGGGCAACACCCGCGAGCTGCTGACGATTCGCAGCGTGAAGATCGTGCTCGATGGCGCGCTCGGCTCCCGCGGGGCGCAGCTGCACGAACCGTATTCCGACGAGCCGGGGAAGCGGGGGCTCGTGCTCGTGGGCGACGCCGAGCTCGACTCGATCATCAAGCGGTGCATCGCGCGCGGCTTCCAGGTGAACGTGCACGCGATCGGCGACGAGGCCAATCATCGGCTGCTCGACGCTTTCGCTCGCGCGGAACCGGCGACGCGCGCCCTGCGCTTCCGCGACGAGCACGCGTCGCTCGTCTCGGACGACCAGCTCCCGCGCTTCAAGGCGCTCGGCGTCATCGCGTCGATCCAGCCGGTGTTCGTCGGTGAGTATAGCCGCTTCGCCGAGGCGCGGGTCGGTACGGCCAGAGTGCACTGGGTGGAGCGCACGCGCGACTTCGTCACGAGCGGCGCGCGCATCGCGAGCGGAACGGATTATCCGGCGTCGGACACCGGCGATCCGATCGCGACGCTGTTCTCGATGGTCACGCGCAGTGGCGCGGACGGCACGCCCGCGACGGGGTGGCACCCGGATCAGCGCGTGAGCGTCGACGTCGCGCTGCGGAGCATGACGGCGGGGCCCGCGTATGCGGCCTTCGAGGAGAACCGGCTCGGCGCGATCACCGTCGGCCGCGCCGCCGACTTCACGGTGCTCTCGGGCGATCCGTACACAACGAAGCCCAGGACGCTACGGTCGCTGCGCGTGCTCCGGACGATCGTCGCTGGACTGACGGTGTGGAGTAGCGCCACGACTCACTGACCCAACGACACTCTGCGCGCGAAGACTTCGTCCCATGTCGAAAGCGCGGGCTTCGGCGCCAACGCCGTGTCGACGAGACCGATGCGCGCGAAAGGAGCGACCTGTGGGTCATCGGCAGGAATGCCAAAAGCCGCGAGGTTGATGTCGGTGAATTGAAGCTGAAACCATGCGAATGCGTGTGCGTGCTGGAGCAGCTCGGCCGCGCGTTTGACCCACGCCTGTTGCAGCGCGGGGGACGAATGCACGGCACCGATGTTCGCGGACGACCAGCCCCCTTCCGTCACCATTACGCGCAGATTGGACGTTCCGGCGATGCGCGAGTAATAGTCGAGCGGCACGTCGCTCGGATCCGTGAAGCCACCGAGATATGGATACGAGGAGATGCCGAGCACCTGCGTGAACGGGAAGTCGGCGAGATCGCGATCGATCCCGACGAAGCCGGCCGCTCCGCCGATGCCCAGTCGTCCCCACGCGACCTCGCCCTGCACGCTCACGTAGATCACCGGACCATCCGAGATCTCCACCTGGGGAAAGGCATCATTCGTCATTTTGACCACAGCGGCATAGACGGCCGGAGAGGAAGCCGCACGAATGAGATTCGTCTCGGACGCGAGCCCGAGGAACAACGGGTGCGCAATCGACGCCACGGACGCGACATAACGTCGGTAGAGCTTCTGTACGGTGTCCTCAGTGATGCTCCGCCCGAGCGCCACCAGCGCCGGCGACTCGGCAGTCCTGTCGAGGCCGTTGGTGACGTCGGTCTCGATGACTACGAGCTTTCCGATCGACGTGTAGGCGAGCTTGAGCGGCAGAACATCGGCGCGTACGAGCGAGTCCGCATCGCCTCCGGCAAGGAGCGCGACCCACGGCGGATCGATGTGCATGATGGCGATGTCGGCGCGGCTGCTCCACATCTCGACAGCACGTCGTTGCAGGTCGACGTCGGGAGCGGGTGGAAAGTTCGAGAAGCCCATGAGATAGCTGCGCGTCACCTCACCGGGCCCGCTCGCATCCGATCCACACGCGAGCAACGTCATCGGCATGGCGAGGCAGGTGAGCAAGGCGAGCTCGCGTGCGCGGCGTGCGGTGACCATCGTCGGCAGTCTCCACTCGAGAAACGTGCTTCGTGCGTGCCTGGCCGGCGCACGACTGTCGGCGCCCTCCCCTATCTTGCTCGGCAGCCTTCGATTGAGCAATCTGGCGCGCACCCGATCCGGATATACAGACATGGAACTCCTGTTCGCATTCGTCGCCGGCCTCCTGGCCGGGGTCGTCATCTTCTGGCTCGTCGCGCGGCTTCGCGAGCGCGATACGGCCTCGCTCGCGCAGGAGCTCGTGCGCCAGGCCGAGACCGCGAAGACGAAGGAGGTCGAGCTGCTCACGAGCAACATGCGCGACTCGGTGAAGGCACTCACGTCCGAGCTGATCACCGGCGGCGTCAGACAGCTCAACGACGCCGCACGCGAATCGCTCTCGCGCTATACGGACGAGAACCAGGCCGGGCTCGAGACGAAGAAGGGGCTGATAGACCAGTCGCTGGCGTCGATGAACGTCAAGCTCGAGAAGGTGAACCTGCTGGTGAGCGAGCTCGAGAAGGTGCGCGCCGAGAAGTACGGCGAGCTCTCAAAGCAACTCGTCGATGCGTCGAGCGCGACGACGAAGCTGCGCGACTCGGCCGACCAGCTCCGCGGCATCCTCTCCAACCCGACGGCGCGAGGCCAGTGGGGTGAGCGGCTCGCAGAGGACGTGCTACGCGCGGCGGGGCTCGTCGAAGGCATCAATTACAAGAAACAGCTTGCGATGGTGTCCGGCTGCCGCCCCGACTTCACCTTCCTGCTGCCGAACGGGCTCGTGCTCAACATGGACGTGAAGTTTCCGCTCGACAACTATCTGAAGTCGTTCGACTGCGCGAGCGACGCCGAGCGCAAGGTGTGCACCGACCAGTTCAAGCGCGACGTGCAGAAGACGATCAAGCAGGTGCACGAGCGCGGCTACATCGACAGCGTGGAGAACACCGTCGACTACGCGATTCTATTCGTGCCGAATGAGCGGGTGCTCAGCTTCCTCAACGAGTGCGACGCGACGGCGATCGACGGGGCGCTCAGGAACAAGGTCGTCATCTGCTCGCCGTTCACGCTCTACGCGGTGCTCGTCGTCATCCGCCAGGCAATGGACAACTTCAAGTTCGCGCAGACGACGTCGGAGATGCTCGATCTCCACGCGGCCTTCCACAAGGAATGGGCGAAGTTCACGGGTGCTTTCGATGACATCAAGGAGAGCATCGACGGGCTGCAGGAGTCGTTCGAGACGCTGATCACGACGCGGCGCCGGAAGCTCGACGGCGTGCTCGGCAAGATCGACGCGCTGCGCGGTCCGGATCGGGAGCCAACGCCGTTGGCCAGCTCGTCGAATGAGGAAGAACAAATCCGATAGCGTTCGGCGACGTACACTTCTTGCACGCTCCCGACCTACCCATTTCCCGGATGACCCATGAGCAACAGCAAGAACAGCCATTCGTCGACGCCCAGCTCCACCCACGGCCCCAAGACGCAGGCCGCGATCGCCGAGCAGGCGCACTCGCACACGAAGGAAGAGCACGACGCCGCGGGTCCACGCGAGGTGCCGGATGGTGAGGTGAAGAGCGAGCACGACAAGGAGCTCGAGGGTGAGTTGCACACGGGAAAGCATCGCCTCGTCGAGAACCGCGTCCAGCACGATGACGCGGACAAGGCCTCCGACAAGAACCGGCTCTCGGATGATGCGAAGAAGCACAAGCACGGGAATCCGGGCGGCAAGCTGAATGGCGGCCCGACGCACTAATAGCTTCCGGCTCTGATCCAGCCCCGGCGCGTCGCGCGGCGACGATCCACCCGTCCGAGGCCCTCCGGGAGAGTTAGCGCCCTCGGCACGTGCATCTCTTCCGCAGCGGGGCAGCCCCGCGTTATGCTTTCATGGTAGGTCGTGAAAGCATTCCCGCCAGCCGCGGAGGAATCTGACGATGAAGAGCGCACACCCTGAGCTCATTACGGTTTCGCGCGAGTTCGGCGCGGGCGGAAGCGATCTCGCCCGTGCACTCGGCGAGCGACTCAACTGGCACGTGCTCGACGACGAGGTCGACTGTCGCTGTGCGAAACGACTGAACATCGATGAATCCGCCGTCGCGCGGCTGCGCGAGCACTCGCCCACCCTCCTCGCCCGCATCTCATCCGCTCTGCTCGTCGCACCCCCCGAAGCTCCGTGGTTCGACACCTCGAGTCTGTTGCACATCGATGCGATCGCCGAGGCGGCGCTGGAGTCGATCACCGAGGCCGCGCAGTCGCTTCCGTTGATCGTCGTTGGCTTCGGAACGCAGTGCATGTTCGCGAACCGTCAGGAAGCCTTCCACGTGCGGCTGGTCGCGCCGCTCGAGACGCGTGTCGCGCGCCTTCGCGCCCGCTTCGATTGGGATGCCGCGACCGCGGCCCGAAAGGCCCGGGAAATGGACGACGCCCGGCGCCGCTACGTCCAACGCTATTTTCATCGCGACGTTCACGACTCGTTGCTCTACGACGTGCAGATCAACACCGGCCGAACGACGATCGACGAGGCCGCCGCGATGATCGAGCAGCTCGTTCGTGGTGAGCAGATGGCGTCGTTCGCATCCGCCGGGAGTGACGAGCGCGGAGCGGACACGATCGCGTGACGCGCGCCGGCGTTCCGTCCGCGAACTGAGCACATTCGTGACATCGCCCATCTCCCGCGGGTTCCACGGCCGTCGTCCGAACGCCGAGGCTGCGCTCAAGCTTCCTCCCGGTCAGTACGAGACGCACGACTTCCCCGTCCTCTCCGCCGGACCGACGCCGCACACACCGCCAGCAACGTGGAGCTTCACGCTGGGCGGTGCGCGCGGCAGCTCGGCCAGATGGAGCTGGGAGGAGTTCGAGGCACTCCCCCACGAGACGATCACGCGTGACATCCACTGCGTCACCAAGTGGTCGAAGTTCGACACGGTGTGGACCGGCGTCTCGATCGACACGATCATCGCCGCGGCCGCGGCGAAGGGTGTCGAGACGGCGGCGTTCATCGTGGCGGCGTGCGATGGCGGATACACGACCAACCTTCCGCTCGCCGATGTCACGGAGGGCAAGGCGTGGCTCGCGTCGGGCTTCGATGGCAAGCCGTTGCCGCCGGAGCACGGCGGCCCGGTGCGGCTGCTCGTGCCGCACCTCTACTTCTGGAAGAGCGCGAAGTGGGTGCGCGAGATCCGCTTCCGCGATCACGACGAGCCGGGCTTCTGGGAAGCGCTCGGCTACCACATGCGCGGCGATCCGTGGAAGGAACAGCGGTATACTGGCGACGAATGATTCGCGCGAACGCGGCTCGCCCGTAGTGGAATCGAACACCGAGTCCCGCATCATCGCGTGGCGCATCGGCACGGTACTCGAAATCGTCATCGAGACGCCGCGCGTGCACACGCTCATCCTCGACGTTCCCGACTGGCCCGGCCATCTTGCGGGACAGCACGTCGACGTGCGCCTCACCGCCGACGATGGTTATCAGACCGAGCGGAGCTACTCGATCGCCTCTCCTCCGGAGTCGACGCGCCTCGCACTCACCGTTGAGCGACTCGAGGACGGAGAGGTGTCGTCGTATCTCGTCGGAGACCTCCGCGTCGGCGATCCCATCGAGCTGCGCGGGCCCATCGGCGGACACTTCGCGTGGAGCGTGAGCAATGGGGGACCGCTGTTGCTCGTCGGCGGTGGCTCGGGGATCGTTCCGCTCATGGCGATGCTGCGCCACCGCGCGACGGCCAGCGAGGAGGGTCGACGCGCGATTCCCGCGCGACTGCTCTACTCGTCGCGCAGCTGGAGTGAGTTGATCTTTCGCGATGAGCTCGCGCGCCTCGCGGCTGCAGATGCATCGCTCGACGTCGTGCATACAATCACGCGCGAGCCGCCCCCCGTCTGGACCGGCTATCATCGCCGCATCGATCGCGCGATGCTCGAAGAGACGGCGTGGCCGCCGTCCGCGAAGCCACATCTCTTCGTGTGCGGCCCGACGCCGCTCGTCGAGGTGGTGGCCGAAGGGCTCGTCTCGCTGGGCCACGATCCGCAGTCGGTACGCACCGAGCGCTTCGGACCGACGGGCACCACCCCCTGATCGAAAGAACACGGCGCGCTCCGGAAAGAGCGCGCCGCCAGTGCAACACGATACCACCGCGCGAGCTAGCGCCTGTGCGCCACGGAGAGCGCATACACGGCTGAGCGAAGGCTCGGGAGTGGATCGTCGGAGAGCGTGATGCCGTTCGTCAGAATGATCGGATTGAATGCGAGTGCCTTCTGCGCGGAGTCGCTGTTCGTCACGACCTTGGTGACGCTCAACGTGCCGAGCTCCACGCGCTTACGATCGGCCGGCCACACGATCGCGCCATCGTTCGTCGGATCGCCCGGGTTCGCAAGCTGCGCGTAGATCGTGTACTTGACCGGCCCCTTCGCGAGCGCCGACTTGAGCGCGTCGAACATGTACGGGCTTTTGCTTCGCAGCAGCGGCCGAGTCGAGCTTCACGACCCCCGCAACCGGAATGATCTGATAGCGGAACGCGTGCTTCCCGCCCGCCGCATCGACGAAGATGAAGGCATTGTTCCCGTAGAAATCCAGATTCTGGAAGCTCTTCGAGGCGCGCTTCGAGTCGACGATCACCTTGAGCGCCGCCGGGTGCGTGCCAAGGAACTGTTCGATCGGTGACGGATGCGGGCTCTTCGCGTTGGTGCCGGCGATGGCCTTGAGCAGCGCGAGAAAATCGTTTCCGTTGCCGACGAAGAAACCATTGTGCGAGTTGGCGACGATGTCGGTGTACGCGTTTCCGGGAAGCGCGAAGCGGATGGCCATCCCATGCGGCGACGCGTTGTCGTTGTTGTCCGGAATGTTCGGGATGCCGGTTCCGTCCGAGAAGCGAACGGTCACGGGGACCGGCGTGTCCTGGAGATGTGCAGCGCGGCTAAGCGTCTTCGCGGACGGCGCGGGAGTGAAGGTGCCCGCGGTCACGAGCCCCTTCGTGTGCGTGAGGCGAAGCCCAGGATGAACGCCGCCCGCGAGCTGCGTCATGACATCGGCAATCTGCACCGGAAGCGATTCTTCCTGACCTTGCATCGTTGCGGGTGCGGCGAGCAGAAGACCGATCGTCGCAAAGCTTACCAATTTTTGGAATGACATGTCGCATGCTCCGTAGGAACGGTAGGGGTGTCGAGGGAAGTTACTGACCTCCGAGCGCGTCCTGCGTTCCCCATTCGAGGGATAGCGAAGGGTCGTCGCGCGGCGCACGCTGGCATACCTGCGGCGCACAACGCTATTTACGTGGATGAACGCACTCGCTCATTTCTCGCGATCCGCGCGTCTCGGCTCTGCGCTGCTGCCGCTTCTCGCCGTCGCGCTTCCACTCACGGCTCAGTCGCCGCGACGCCCGCTTCGCCCCGATGACATCTACAGTCTCCGCGACGTGCACGATCCACATCGGTCGCCAGATGGCAAATGGGTCGCCTACGCGCTGTCGACCGTCGACACCGTGCGCGATCGCAATACCTCCGACATCTGGATGGTGAGCTGGAACGGCACGGAGCAGAGGCAGATCACGAGCACGCCGGAGAGCGAGAGCTCGCCGCGATGGAGCCCCGATGGCAAGTGGCTCTCCTTCCTCTCGTCGCGACAGGGGGGCGATGGCCCGCAGCTCTGGCTCCTCGACCCGCGCGGCGGTGAGCCAGAGCGCGTGAGCGCGGTGCCGGGCGGGATCGACGACTACGTGTGGTCGCCCGACTCGAAGCGTCTGGTATTCGTCGTAACCGATCCGGAACCACCAACGCCGAAGAATGGGACAAAGCGGCCGATCGTCGTCGACCGGTATCACTTCAAGTCCGACCCGGGTGGCTACACACTCGCCTTGCACGATCATCTCGCGCTCTTCGATCTTGCGGCGAAGAAGCTCGAGCAGCTCACGAGCGGACCGTTCGACGATGCGGATCCCGTCTGGTCGCCCGACGGCGCACGCCTCGCGTTCGTCAGCAAACGCGTCGCCGGCGATCCGGACCGGAGCGAGAACGACGACATCTTCGTCATCGACGCGAAGGTCGGCGCCGAGCCGAAGCGTCTCACCACCTACGGCGGCCAGGACGACGGCCGCATTGCGTGGAGCCCCGACGGCACGCGCATCGCCTATCTCACTGGCGTCGCGCTCCCGGACTTCTCGTATCGCATGTGGAAGCTCGCGGTGATGCCGAGCACGGGGGGCACGCCCGTCGTGCTGTCCGCTGCACTCGACCGCCAGGTAATCGAGCCCGCCTGGTCGCCAGATGGTGCATCGATCTACATGCTCGAAGAGGATGATCGCTCGCAATACGTCGCGAAGGTCTCCGCCTCGGGCGGCCCGGTGCAGCGAGTCGCCGCGGACAAGCGCATGGTGACATCGCTCGAGATCGGACGCGATGGCGCGGCGACGCTGCTCCTCGCGAGTGACAGCGCCCCGCCCGAGGTGTACGCGCTCGAGGGAACAACGCTGCGCAAGCTCACGCACCAGAACGAAGCGTGGATGCGCGATATCGAGCTCGGCATCCCGGAAGAGTTCGCGTCGCGCGGGAAGGACGGCTATGAGTCGCATGGGATGCTTCTCAAGCCAGCGTCATACGCCCCCGGCAAGAAATATCCAACGCTGCTGCGGATTCACGGGGGACCCGCGTGCTGTCAGGATTCGCATGCGTACAACTTCGAGCGGGAGATCTTTGCTGCGAACGGCTACGTCGTCGTCGCGCTCAACTATCGCGGCAGTCGCGGGCGCGGTGCGCTACACCAGCGCGCTGCCGCCGGAGATCTCAAGGTGAAGGAAGTTTCCGATCTCCTTGGCGCCGTCGACTACGTCGTGAAGATCGGGCTCGCGGATCCCGCGCAGCTCGGCATCGGTGGATGGAGCAACGGCGCTATTCTCACAGACGAGATCATCGCGCGTGACCATCGCTTCAAGGCGGCGATCTCGGGTGCGGGCACGGCGAACGCGCTCGCCAACTACGGCACGGACCAGTACACTCCAAACTCGAGCGCAGGCCCGTGGAATGATCCGCAGGCGTGGATCCGGAAATCCTATGCCTTCTATCACGCCAACCAGATTACGACGCCAACCCTCTTCCTCGGCGGCGACCGGGACTTCAACGTGCCGATCGCGGGGAGTGAGCAGATGTACACCGCGCTGCGAGCGCTCGGCGTCCCCACGCAGCTGATCATCTACCCCGATCAGCATCATGGCATATCGACGCCGAGCTACAAGAAGGACCGCCTCGAGCGCTACGTTGCGTGGTACGACAAGTACGTCAAGGCGAGCCCCTCACGGAATCGCGACGCTACTTCAGATATCTTCTGAACCAGGCGATCGTCGCCGGCCACGCCTGCCGCGTCGCGTCGAGATTCGCCTTCATGATCGAACCATCGTCCTGCGTCTGCGCGCGAAGGAAGCCGTGCGCGGCGCCGGGGAAGATCATGTGCTCGTAGGTGCGGCCGAGCGCCTTCATTGCGGAATCGGTTCCGGGTACGGTGAGCGCGATGCGCGCATCCGTTCCTCCGTAGAGGCCAAGCACCGGCGCATGCACGTTGGGAAGTTGATCGGCTGATGGCGGCGTGCCGTAGTAGACGACGGATGCGCCGAACTGCGGCGACGTTCCCGCATGCGCGGCGTGAGCGAAGGAGATGCCTCCGCCCCAGCAGAAGCCGACGATGCCGTATTTCTTTTCCGCAGCCGGCTGCGACATCGCGTATTGCGCGACCGCGTCGAGTTTGCGCTGCACGTCAGCCGGATCGAGCGCGCGGATGAGCGCGGGGCCCTGTGCCTTGAGCGTGCTGTCATCGAGATTCGGCGCGATCTTCCCCGTGAGCAGGTCGGGCGCGATCGCGATGAAGCCATCGGCCGCGAGTTGATCCGCTACCCCCCTCACCCAATTGGACAGGCCAAAGATCTCGTGCACCACGACGACGACCGGCGCCTTCGTGCTCACCTGTGGATAGACGATCCACGCGCGTACGCTGTCGCTGCCGACCTTGACGAGCACCCACTCGCCGTGTCGCGGCGATTTCGCGAGCCGCGACTGCGCATCGGCCGCGCCGGCAGGAAGGTCCGCCGCCTGCTGCGCGGCGTCGTGCGACGCGCTCGGCGTTGCGGCCGCGCCGGACGCGGTATCGTGGCCCGCATGATCGTCGGCGGCAGCATGATGCGCGCACGCCGTGGCGACGAGCGACGTGGAAAGGGCGATGAGTCCGACACGGAATCGATTCATGATTGCTCTACTCACTTTGGAATAACGTAGTCCTGCGCACCGATGAGCTGCCACTCGCCATCCCGACGCTGCCACGTGTCCGTAAACGAGTAGCGTCGATCGAACGGACCGCTCTTGTTTCGTCCCTTCACGTGCAGCACGCCGGTGATGATTTGCGTGTCGCCGAAGTCGTGCACCTTCATCCCCTCGTTCCCCGCCCACGTCGCCGTGTCCTCGCCGGTGGCGCTCGCGACGACGTCGGCGCGGCTCACCACGGAGGAATCCTCGGTGTAGACGAAGCCCGGCGCGAGCAGCCGCTCGAACATCTTCGTGTCGCGCGCGACGAGCCCGCGCGTCCATTCCTCCTCGCGCTGCAGCGGCAATACTACGGGCACGGTTGACGCGCCGGTGCTCGCTTCGCTGCGCTCCCCGGTGATCAGAGCCACCTTCGCGCGATACACCGGTTGGCCACCAACGTACGTGGCCACCACCTGCGCGCCGAGGATGCGCTCGGGCGCAACGGTCATGATGTCGCGCGTGAGGATCGTGAAGTCCGCGTACTTGCCTGCGGTGATCGAGCCGAGCTCACCTTCCTGGAAAGCGGCGTACGCCGGCCACAGCGTCATGGAGCGTAGCGCCTCCTCGCGTGTCATTCGCTGATCGCCGTACCATCCGCCGGGCGGATTGTTCTCGGCATCCTGCCGCGTCACGGACGAATGAAAGGTGATGATCGGGTTGACGCGCTCCACGGGGAAGTCCGTGCCATTGGGGATCACGACACCGCTGTTGAGCAATGTGCGCCACGCGTACGCACCGCGAATGCGCTCCGGTCCGAGACGACGCTCGGCCCACGGCATGTCGCTGGTTTGGTGGCTGGCCTGCATGCTCGGGATGACGCCGAGCTGCGCGAAGCGCGGCATGTCCGCGGGCGATATGATCTGCGCGTGCTCGACGCGCAGACGCGCATCGGTGGTTGGCACGGCATCGAGCGCCGCCTCGTACGCATCGAGCGCGTTCCGATTGCCGCGATCGCCGATCGCGTGCGTGCTCACCTGGAAGCCATGCTTGAGCGCGTCGATGGAGCGCGACTTCAGATGCTCGGGCGTCGAGACGAGCAGCCCCGTGTTCCCGCTATCATCGCTGTACGGAGCGAGGAGCGCCGCTCCGCGCGAGCCGAGCGCGCCGTCGGCGAACAGCTTGATGCCGCGCACCCAGACGTGACCGTCGTACTCCGCCTTCTTCAGCCCGCGCGCAAAGTAGTATGCGAGCGCCGCCGAATCGTCGGTCACCATCTCGTACGTGCGCAGCGGCAGCTTCTTCGCGCTTGCCAGCGACTCGAGCGCCTCGATCGTCGCCCGCTCGGCGCCCATGTCCTGCACCTCGGTGAGCCCCCACTTGTTGCTCTCGGCCGCGGCGGCGCGAAGCAGCTCGGCGCGCTGCGCCGGTGTGATTGCCGGGAGCGCACTTGCAATGAGCCCCTGCGCGTTGTCGACGAACACGCCGGTTGGATTTCCCTTTGCGTCGCGGATGATGCGCCCGCCACTCGGATCGGGGGTCTTCGCGGTGATATTCGCGGCGCGCATCGCGGCGGCGTTTGCGAGCATCGCGTGTCCGTCAATGCGATTGAGAACCACCGGATGATCCGGGACCGCGCGAGAGAGCGCCTCGTGTGTCGGAAACTCCTTCACGGGCCAGCGATTCTGGTCCCAGCCCTCGCCATAGATCCACTCGCCGGGCTTCGCGGTCTTCGCGCGTGCGGCGACGCGCGAGACGACCTCATCGTACGATGTCACGCCCACGAGATCGACGCTCTGCAGCGCAATGCCGAGTCCGAGGAGATGCGCGTGCGCATCGATGAAGCCGGGGTATGCCGTGGCGCCATGCAAATCGAGGAGCTCCGTTTTTGGCCCCTTGAGTCGCATGACGTCGCGCGTGGTGCCCGCGAGCACGAAGCGGCCGCCGCGCACGGCGAACGCCTCGACGATGGGGCGTGTCACGTCGACGGTGTAGATGCGGCCGCCGGTGACTATGAGATCCGCGGGCTGTGGCGCCTGCGCGAGTGCGGAGAGGGGCGCCGAGAGGGCGGCCAGGAGAACGAACGTGCGAAGTCTCGTCATGATCTCGCGGGGCGAGCGAAGGGGAGGCTACACGAAGCGGCGCGGTATCGAACCGCTACGAACATCGCCTGTAGCGAAGTCTCAGGGAAGGCTCGAATCGAGAACGGCGGCTCGAAATCTCTACCAGCGGAAGTGCCTCTGGCGCCGGCCGAGCCCGTCATTTAGCGTGGTGGTCGATTGGAAGTCGGGGCGGCAACGGACGTTACAAATCACCGGAGACTCCGCGTGCAATCGAATCGACTGCTGTCGTGCCTCGCCGCCTGTGTCGCGTTCCTTGCGCTCGGTACGCTGGCCGCGCGAGAGCTCCCCGCGCAGAGCGGCGGTCCGTCCGTCGCCGACGCAGACGTGATGGACTCGCTCGCCGACTTCTCCATCCACCTCGATCACCACCTCTCGGCCTGCCAGGCGTCGATCCCTGCCTCGAGTATGCATCGCGTACCGGTGTTCCTCGCGGCGACGATGGCTCCGCACACCGATTCCGCATTCACGCTGCAGGCGGATCTACTCGCGCAGGACGTGGCCGCGGAACTGAGACGCGTGCTCGGCGCACGCGGGCAGGACGCTCCGCTCGCGGACGGCAAGATCGCGTGGTACAGCGTTCCGAGTCAGCTCGTGATCACGGCGTGGCCGGAAGGCCGCACGCAATCGCGAACGCGCGGCTTTGCGGGAGATTCGAGCGCGGCGCTGCTGCTCTCCCGTGCATTCGATTCCGTGCGTGCCAACGAGCCGGTGGTCATCGTCTGGCCAGATGGCGCAGCTGCCGACTCCATTGTGGTGAGGCTGACGCTGCTACCGAGGCGCAATGAGCGAAATCGAGTGGAGGGTCAGTTGATCATGCAGTTCGTCGTGGACAGCACCGGACGCGCCATTACGTCGACCATACACGACCTCTGGCCGAAGGAGACGCCGCGGTTGGGCGGGGAGAAGAAGCGCTACTACGACGACTTCGTGTATGAAGTATCGAAGTGGGAACGGCGACTGCAGTTCGCCCCGGCGCGCGTTGGGCAGTGCCCAATGAGCCAACTCGTGCAGCAACCCGTCGTGTTCCTAGCGCCACATCACTCGTGAGCGCGCCAACTACACCGCTGCTCGAGATGCGTAGCGCGCGAGCTAGCCCTGCGTCATCGTCCGCGACGCGACGAGCTTCCTCGCATCGCCGTCGAGCACCGTGAACTTGAGCGCGCGCGCATCCTCCGCGCCCCGCTCCACGTGCGTGAGGATCACACACGATTTCGAGATCATCTCGCCCTCGAGCATCGGCGACTTCGCGTTCTCGACGATGTAGCTCCCCGAGTGCGTGAGCGACACCGCATTCGCGCCAGCGCGCTGCGAGGTCCCGCCTCCGCTCAGATTCCCGTCGCCGTGAAAGTCGATCCAGCCGACGTAGTCGACGAGTACGTAGCCGTCGATCTCATCGTACAACTCCCATCCGCGCTGTCCGGCGATCGACATCGCCGGCCGCGTACGCTCGAGGTAGCTGCCGATCTCCGGCGCGACGGCAGGCGGCGTTGATATCCCCGTTGCGTCGTGATAGCCGGAGTAGGAGTAGGCGAAGACTCCCTTGAGCAAATGCGTATACGACAGATGCGAATTCGTGGGGGCAATGATCATCTTCGACACGGCGAGAGAGTTGCAAGGGGCCACAGCGCCCCTCGCACTGAAGAGCGGATTCTGCCCCTCTCTCCGGACATCCCCACCGCCGCGCCCAGTGTAACAATGTTCGCCGGTGCGCAGGACTAATCCTTGAGCACCTGAAGGACGACGGAACAGGTGATCGACCCTTCCCCAACCGCCGTCAGCGCGCTACGCGTGACAAGGCCGACCGGCGGCAGTCGTGTCCGCGGTTGCGTGCGCGACGCTCTGCGTCACCTGATCGACGAGCCACGCGGCGCCGCGCACCGACATGTGCGCGGTGAGCGTGGTGTCGCGGCCGATCCCCTTGAGTTCGATCACGCGCGTGTCCATCGCGCGCTGCAGCTTCGTCGACACTACCTGCACCTCCCACTCGGCGATCCACGGACCGATGCGATTGAGCCGGCTCACGAGCACCCAGTCCGCGTGCTGCGCGGCGCCCCACACGGCGACGACGTCCGGATGCTCCCACAGGTACGACGCACCCGGATGCTCGGCGGTGAGCGATGGCGCCGAGACTGGTGTGACGGGATAGCCGCATCCCGCCAGACGAAGGCGCGTCTGCTCGGTGAGCTGCACGATCGTCGCCGAGTCTTCGGGCATGTCCGGACTCGCCGACATGTTGTGCAGCACCACGGGAATCACCGCGATCGTCGGTCGTGACGGCGCGGTCCCTGCGGCGACGAGAAGGAGAGCGAGGGCGATCGCGAAGGGCCGCGTATCTGCGCGCATCATGATCACGGCGGCGGCCCCTTGAACTCCGGCAGGATCGCAGTGTTCTGTCCGTTCACGATCTGCCACTTCGCGTCCACGCCCTTCTTCAGCACGTACACCATGCGCGTCCTGAGCACGCCCTTCCCGGCTGCGTCCATCTCGCTCGCCTGAATTCCCGGCGGGAGCGCCGTGTAGCGGGATAGCGCGTGCTCGTAGTGCGCGATCGCCAGCTCCGGCGTCACCCACACGATCTTCTGCACCGACACCGAGTCGTGCGAATCCTTGAAGATCGTGGCGAAGATGCGCGTCGTGATCCCCTCGATGGCCGGCTTTCCGCTGAACGGTGTGCCGAGGATGTTGATGAACTCTGCCGACGGCGCGAAGGCCGCGGCCCACGCCTTCGCGTCGTGGCGGTTCCACGCTGCAGCCTGGTCGGCGATGATCGCGCGGATCTCCGCTTCGGCGTCGGCGCTTGCAAGGATATGATCTGCGCTCATGAGGCGGGTCTCCTGTGCGAGAAGGGTGGGATAATACGTGGTGGGCGCGAGAGAAAGAATCGCGGCGAGGATGGCGGTCCTGGTAGCAGACATGGGGGGTCCAGAGCTCGTGGCACAGAAAAGGCTTTATGACACTTTTGTGTCATAAGATGAAGGTAGTATACTTTTCTCCCATGGCAACGGCAAGATCCTCCGAGCGGGTTCAGCAAAAGGGGCGCACCCGCACCGCGCTCCTCACGGCGGCCGTGCGACTGCTCACGAGCGGCGCCCAGCCCACAGTCGCCGAGGTTGCCGATGCGGCGAGCGTCTCCCGCCGCACGGCGTACCGCTACTTCCCCTCGCAGGACCAGCTGCTCGCGGAGGCGGCGCTCGAGGGCGTGCGCGGGATCATGGTCCAGGCGATCGAAGGCGAGAGGGGGAACGGTCGCGACGTCGCAGACATCGAGGCGCGGCTCGATCGCGCCGTGGAGGCGATGCAGCGCAGCGCGGCCGGCAACGAGCAGCTCCTCCGCACCATGATCCGCCTGACCGTCAGTGTGCCCGCCGCACGCTCGGCCGCCGACGCCTCCATCCCGAAGCGCGGCTACCGGCGCATCGAGTGGATCGCCCTCGCGCTCGCCCCCGTGAAGAAGAAGCTCGGCAAGAAACGCTACGAGCGCCTCGTCTCGGCGCTCGCGACCTGCATGGGGATCGAAGCGCTGATCGTCCTCCGCGATCTGCGCGGCCTGTCGGAGGGCGAGGCCGAGGAGGTGTCGCGCTGGTCGGCGAGAACGCTGTTGCGCGAATCACTTCGCGATGCGGAGCAACGGCGAGGGAGGAAGTAGCGCCTGCTCGCGCGCGAGCGCCGTGAGCGAGTTCCCGCGTTAGCCGCCGTCGTGTGGCAGCAGACGCGCGACGGCAGCGCGGCTCTCGATGGTACCTCGCTTTGGAACGGGCTGGATCGCGTGCTCACTGTGCCGGCGAAGAACGTCGTCTATCTCAAGGTGAGCTACCGCTTCGAGCGATGAGCGCGCGTCATCCGCCGGCGAGAAGAATTGGGACGTGAGCAGCGCGGAATTTCGATCCGGCACCTAGTGTGCCGTTTTGTACATAAAGCTCGATCTTAGCGCTCGCTCTCCGATTGCCGAGAAGTGCACGACGCGTGTGCCCCTGGCGCGCGTCGCCCACTTCCGAGCAAAGAAGCGCTCGAGGAGCGCGGCGCCGAGCGCGCCAGCGAGGTGCGGGCGGCGTACGCTCCAGTCGAGGCAGGCGAGGCACAGCGGGCGCCGGCTGCGCTCGAGCGAGTCGAGATCGACGCCGAAGTCGCGCGCGAAGCGCTCCCCCTTCTCGGTGAGACTGAGCTCACGTCCGTCGCCGCGGACGCACCCCTGCTGACGCAGGCCGTCGTGCACGAGCACGCCGAGATCGCCGGCGAGATGATCGTAGCAGACACGCGCCTTTCGCATCGCGATGTCGGACGGCCCCGTGTCGACGTGCACCGCGCCGAGGCGGTGCGCGAGGCCGACGAGCGTCTCGAGGACCGTTCCGACATCGTGGTTCGCGAGGCGGAAGTACCGATGGCGTCCGACGCTCTCGACGGCGACGAGCCCCGCTTCGACGAGCTTCGAGAGATGCACGCTCGCGGTTCCCTTCGTGATGCCGGCCGCGCGTGAAAGCTCGGTGGCGGTGAGCGCGCGCCCCGTCATCATCGCCATGAGGATCGTCGCGCGCGCGTGATCGCCGATCAGCTTGGCGATGGCGGCGATGTCGGGGGTGTCCGGGGTGTCGGGGCTGTCGTGCATGGTTTGATGGTAGCCAAACCATTCACGACAGGCAAGAGCGACGCGTGGTCCAAGGTGATCCCGCGTTGCGGCGGCGATCTCATCGGCTATTTTCTCCCGAGCGAGGGGACGAACGACATCGCATTCGCGCACCTTTCTCGAGGGCGTGCCGAGCACGTTGCACAAATTCAAGGAGTAGATGACGCGCGTACTGCTGCTTCCCGGTCTCTACGACTCGGGTCCGGATCATTGGCAATCGCACTGGGAGCGCGAGCTCCCGAACGCCGTGCGCGTCGTGCAGCGCGACTGGGATACGCCAGTGTGCAAGGAGTGGGTAGCCACGCTCGATCGCGCGGTGGCGGAGCACGGTACGGATGTCGTGCTCGTCGGCCACAGCACGGGGAGTGCGCTCATTGCCTTCTGGGCGGCGGAGACGAGGTTCGATGCAGCCTCGGTGCGTGGTGCACTCATCGTCGCGCCGAGTGACACGGAGGCCGCGAGCTATCCCACCGCCCCAGCGGGATGGACGCCGATGCCGATGGCGCGCCTTCCCTTCCCGTCGATCGTCGTCGCGAGCACGGACGACGAGTACGTCACCGCGGAACGCGCGAAGGTGTTCGCGAAGGCGTGGGGGAGCCTCATCGTGAGCCTCGGCGCAGCGGGGCACATCAATTCCGCGAGCGGACTCGGAAGCTGGCCCGCGGGAAAGGCGCTGCTCGCGGAGCTGACCGGTGCGCCGTCGACCTGACGAGACAAGCACTCATCGCGTCGACACTGGCATTTAGCGAAAGAGAGCGTCGCCTATCGGATACATCATCGGATTCACGACATGGCACGGCCAATGCTATTCTCACAGGCACTCAATGCCGGGAGGAGGCATGCAATACGAAGGGAGCGACCTAGGCAATGCGATGAGCGATCATCAGAAGTTCGGCGTCAGCGACGGGATTCGGGGCGCTGCCGTGGATGCGGAGCGCACCGCCGAACATGGAGTCGCGGATGTGAAAGAGGCCGTGGGCCACGCAACGTCGACCTTGAAGGATCGAGCCAGCGAATTCAAAGCCAATGTGGCCGACAAGCTCGAAAGTGGTGCAGCGAGTGTGCGGTCGCGTACGACGGGAACCGACGGGCTGGATAGCGCCATATCGACCACGAAAGAGAAGGTCGCCGGGGCTGGAGAAAAACTGGCGTCCGGAATGGAAGAAACCGCCGGCTGGCTGCGCGGTGCCGACATGGCCTCCATGCAGCGCGGACTCGAACGGCAGGTGAAGGAAAGTCCTGCGCGCACGCTCCTGATTGCAGCGGGAATCGGATATCTGCTGGGTCGCGCGTTCAAAGGTCGGGACGGCTGATGCTCGAGCGGAGCTATCGACCTGAGACTTCGAGCGTCGGCTCGCTTTTCCACGATCTGGTCGATGGATCACGGAGCTTGTTACGTCAGGAATGGCGGTTGGCAAAGTTGGAAACTTCCGCGCTTGCACAGGAAATAGGAGTGGGCCTGATCGAGACCGTCGTGGGTGGCGTTTGCCTCGCCCTCGGCGGTCTCGGCCTTCTCTCCGGCTTGGTCCTGGCGCTGGCCGAAAGTTGGGTCGAGACACACGTCGCGCTTACGCTTGCCGTGAGTATCGCCGTCGTAGGCATCTTCGTCGCATGGCTGGCGAAGGCAGGGCTTGCACTCCTCGTCGAGACGGACGGTCCTGGCGAGCATCCACGGGAGATCGAGACATGGCCGAAACAGCAGCCGACGTTCGCCGCGACATCGAAGTAACTCGCGAAAGAATGTCTGACACGATCGCTCAGCTCGAACGAAAGTTCGATTTCAAATCGATGGTGCAGAACAATCCACTGCCCGCTCTGGCCATTGCTGCCACCGCCGGCTTCCTGTTTTCGCGGAGCTCGCGGGGAGGGAAGCGCGCCACGGCATCGACGATGAGTGGAGTGGTCGCGCGCACATCGGTCGCTGGAGTCGCCAATGGAGTGGCAGAAAGACTCTTCGGAGGAGTTGCGGACGTATTGGGTGAGAAGGTCGATGGGTGGGTCGATGATATTCGTCACGTCATCGTTCCGAAAACAGATCGTGCCGGAATCTCTTCTGCTCGGGCGACGGACATGAGAGGCGAGCAGCGCGATGCGCGACGCGACTGAGCATTCCATCAAGGAGATGCTCGGCCAGCTCGGTGCCGATTCCCGGCAACTTCTGTCGGGTGAAGCTCGACTTGCGAAACTCGAAGTCCATGAGGGCGCGCGTCATCTTGCGCGGGGCCTTGCGGGCGTCGCAGCCGCGTTGGGCATCGCTGTGATAGCGGCGACGGCGGCGACGGTGCTTGCGATCATGGTTGCCGGGAGTCTTGCGGGTCATCTGTGGATTGGAGCGTTGATCGTCGGCGGGTTGGAGATCCTGGTTGGAGCCGCGTTCTACAAACGCGGCCAAGCATCCCTGCGCGGGAAAGCCGCCACGCGCTGATGCGGGCCGGCACCCCACAACGCTGAGGCGAAAACCGCTCCAGTCGATGCTGGCGGCGCCCCTTCCACGCCCGTAAATTCCCCGCGTACCCACTCCCGCGGGAGCGACCTCCAGTTGGCTGACTCGAATCAGGATCAGCTTCAGGCAGCACTCGGCACGACGTACATCATCGAGCGTGAGCTGGGTCGCGGCGGCATGGCGACCGTGTACCTCGCTCGCGACGCGAAGCTCCATCGTCCCGTCGCGCTCAAGGTGCTCCAGCAGGACCTCGCCGCCACGCTCGGCCCCGAGCGCTTCCGCCGCGAGATCGCCACCGTCGCGCAGCTCCAGCATCCGCACATCCTCGGCGTTCACGACTCCGGGGAGACCGCCGACGGCCTGCTCTGGTTCACGATGCCCTACGTCGAAGGCGAAACTCTGCGCGATCGTCTCCGTCGCGAGCACCAGCTACCACTCGACGATGCGCTGCGCATCACGCGCGAAATCGCGGGCGCGCTCGACTACGCGCACGATGCTGGCGTCATTCACCGCGACATCAAGCCCGAGAACATTCTGCTCACGAAGCGAGGGGACTCGCTGCTCGCGGACTTCGGCATCGCGCGCGCGTTGGCCGATGGCGCGTCGCCGACTGGCGGGCAGTCGATCGGTCTCACGATGACCGGACTCGCCGTCGGCACACCGCAGTACATGAGCCCCGAACAGGCGAGCGGCGAGCGCTCGCTCGATGCGCGCAGCGATGTGTACGCGCTCGGCGCGGTGTGCTACGAGATGCTCGCGGGGGGGCCGCCATTTTCGGGATCATCGCAGCAGGCGGTGATCGCGAAGATGTTGACGCAGGATGCGCCGAGCGTGCGCGTGCTGCGCTCGGGAGTTTCCGCTGCGCTCGACGCGGTGATTGCGCGCGCACTCGCGCGCACGCCGGCGGATCCGTGGCCGAGCGCGGGGGAATTTGGG